>JAAOZZ010000431.1 GCA_012274175.1 Betaproteobacteria bacterium | reverse complement strand
TGCCCAGGCGCTCCACCACCCACGCGTTCTGCTGCGGGACGATGCGCACGCCCTCGAAGATCACGACCACGATCATCGCGAAGACGAACACCGCGATGGTGGCCACGGCGCTGTGGGTGAGTGTCGCGGCCGCGATCGTGAGGATCAGGGCAATGGCGGTCTTCCAGAACATGGGGATCCTCCTGGCGTTGTTGGTTGTGGTTCAGCGGGCCGGCGGTGCCGTTGCGACGACGAGGGTGTTGCCTTCCTGTGCCTCGATGTAGAGCGTGGTTCCGGGGGACGGATGCTCCTCCGGGCGCGCGAGGCGCGCGTCCCACGAGGCGCCCCGGTACTTCACGCGCGCGATGCGCGCGCTCTCGTTGGCCCAGCCCTCGAGCACCACGGCCTGGCCGCGATCGAGGAAGTTGCCCTCGCCGGGCTTGCCCCCGCGGTTGCGGCTGTGCCAATGGTGCACGAAGACCGCGCCGCCGATGGCGACCACGCCTCCGACCAGCGCCTGCACCAGCTCGTTGCCGCCGAGCCACGCGGAGAGCGCCGCCACCAAGGCACCCAGGCCGATCATCAGCAGGTAGAACGTGCCGGTCACGAGCTCCGCAATCACGAGCACGAAGCCGGCCACGAGCCAGACGAGCCACATTTCCATCCCGTTCTCCTTGTCGTCTCAGGCGCTCGCGCGCCTGGCCGAGATGACCTTGGTGTTCACGCCCGCCCAGCCCAAGCCGCCGAAGAAGCGGCCGTGCTCGATCTTCATGCAGCGGTTCTCCACCACCTCGAGCCCCGCGTCCTCGGCGCGCGCCCGCGCCGCCGCGTTCTCCACCCCGAGCTGCATCCACAGCACCTTTGCGCCGATGGCGATCGCGTCCTCCGCCAGGGCGGGAATCTCGGCGCTCTTGCGGAAGCAATCCACCACGTCCACGGGCTCGGGAATGTCGCGCAACGATTTGTAACACTTCCGTCCCAGGACCTCCGCGTACGACGGATTCACGGGGATCACGCGATATCCGTGCTCCTGCAAGTACTTGGCGGCGAAATAGCTGGGACGATGCCACTGGGCGGACAAGCCCACGACGGCGATCGTCTTCGTGTCGCGCAGGATTCGGCGCACCTTGTCGCTGTCGTCCATCGATGCAGAGGCCATAATGGGAAGATGGATTCTACCCCGCCTCGATTCGTCGCCATGGCGCCGCGCATTGCGCTCGCGGCGATGGCGCTGGCACTCGCCCTGCCCGCGCGCGCGCTGAACCACGACACCGTGGTCGCCCCGCTGCCCGCGGGCCCGTTCGCGGTCGCCTGCTCGAACATCGCCCAGGACGCGAGCCTCATCGCGCCCGGTGCGAGCGCCACCGATTACTGGGAAGGTCGTCCCGTCGACGGCGTCGACCATTACGTGGACCAGATCCTCGCCGATCCGGCGGCGGTCGTGCAATTCGATGCCCTGGTTCCCGACATCCGCAGCCTCTATCCGGGCCACGCCGGCGACCCGGTGGCCTTCGTCGCGATCGTGTGCTATCCGACGTCGCGGTCGAACGCCGATCCGGACTACATCCTTCCACAGACGGGCGAGGCGATCCCCCACATGCAGCTTCCGGGCGATGCGCCGAAGCTCATCTCGGCGTCCGAATATGCGGTCGCGTTCGGGACACACCTCGATCCGGCGGCGCAATTTCCCGCGCGCCTGCCGCTCATCGTCTATTCCCACGGGCTCACGGGAAGTCCCATCAGCTCGGGCTACGTGGAGGTGATGGTGCAGCTCGCGGCGCACGGCTTCATGGTGGCGGCTCCGTTCCACGGGGATCCGCGCTTCTCGCGCGTGAGGATCGAGGACATCTCCGACTTCTTCTACCTGTTGCGGGACTTCGACCGCGTGGTGGAGCTGCAGCTCATGCGCCCGGTGGCGCTGAAGGCCATGACCGACTACCTGCTCGCCGATCCGGGATTCGCTCCCGGCATCGACACCCAGCGCATCGGCGGCTTCGGCGCGAGCATGGGAGGCGAGGCCATGGCGGCCCTGCTCGGCGCGAAGCTCACGACGAGCCTGGACAGGAACTGCAGCGACTCGGTACACGATCCCCGCATCCGCGCGGCCGTGGGCTACGTGCCGTACGCGGGACAATCGTTCCTGCCCGCGTTCTGCGACAGCCAGCAAGGCGCCGAGGGCGTGAACCGTCCCTATCTGGCGATCTCGGGCACCGCCGACACCACCGCGCCCATCGGCGTCGCCCAGCGGGCCGTGAACCAATTCGGCTCATCCCGTTACCTCGTGCAGCTCATCGACGGGAAGCACGAGTTCCGCCCCGAAGACGCGGGCGACCTCTTCACGTGGACGGTGACGTTCCTCGACGCGTACCTCGACGTGCCCACCGATCCCGGCGCCATGGCGCGCTTCATCCACATGAACGGGGTCACCGGGGGCCGTGACGACAGCATGGTGGTGGACGTGCACGTTCCATTCGCGAACACCGGCGGCGACACCGACGTGGTGGAGTTCTACAACTCCCTCCTCGGCCACTACTTCATGGCCGCGGGAGCGGGCGAGATCGACGGCATCGACCACGGGGCCGCGGGGCCCGGATGGGAGCGCACGGGAGAGGCCTTCAAGGCATGGCTCACGATGCCCCAGGACGCTTTCACCCTCGCCGTTCCGGTGTGCCGCTTCTACGGCACGCCCGCCGGCGGCCCCAATTCCCACTTCTTCACCGCGAGCGCCTCGGAGTGCAGCATCGTGAAGGCCTCGGGGGGCTGGTACTACGAGGGCATCGGCTTCTACATCCGCCCCGTCGATCCGGACGGCCGCTGCCCCGACGGCTACCTCGAGGTGAGCCGCGCGTACAACCAGGGCTTCCCCCGCAACGACTCCAACCACCGCTTCAGCACCAGCGATTCGACGATGGCGGAGATGGCGCGCAAGGGCTGGGTCGTCGAGGGCACCGTGATGTGCACGCTGCCCTGACGACCCGACCCCTGCGCCGCTAGAACGCGTATCGGATGCTGCCGTACACGAAGCGCGCGCGGGCGTCGTAGTAGGACGGGTCGTATCCGAGCTGGAAGGTGTTCTGCTGGTTCGTGGCCGGCGGGTTGGTGTCGAGCACGTTCTTCACTCCGGCCGTCACCGTGAAGTGCTTGAAGCCCGTGTACTGGGCCTGCAGGTCCCACAGGCTCATCGAACTCGCGGTGCGCTCGTTGCCGTCCAGGTCCGTCTGCCAGTCCGTGTAGGAGCTCTGGTAGTTGTTCGCCACCGTGAAGGACCATGGGCCGCGGTCGAGCGAGACCGAGGCGTAATGCTTCCAGCGCGGGATCACGCCCACCACGGGCGAGCCGGCCGCCGAGCTCACGAAGCCGGTGTACGTCTTGTCCAGGTTCTGGAAGTCGTAGCGGCTGTAGTAGGTGCCCGAGAGGTCGAAGCGCAGGCGCCCGTAGGAGGTCGGCGCGAACTTGTAGTGCGCCTCGACGTCGACCCCCTCGATGTGGGTCGCTCCCAGGTTGATGTACGTCTGGGCGATCCCCGTGATGCGGCCCGGGAGGTTGGGGAAGCTCGGGTCCGGCGCACCGCGGACCACGAGGCTGCCGTAGGTGGCGAGGTCGCCCAGGATGGTCGCGATCGGGATGCCGGTCGCGATGCCGTTGTTCAGCCGGATCTTGAAGTAGTCCGCCGACACCGAGAAGGCATTCACGGGCTCGAACACCATGCCGAAGGTCGCCTGCTCCGATTTCTCCGGCTGCAGGGCCGGGTTGCCTCCGGCGATCGTGGCGAACTGCGTGCCGCAGTCGAAGCTGCCCGGGGCGACGGACTCGCGCACGATCGCCAGCTTCTCCAGCAGGCTGCGGCTCCTGTCGTGCACCGCGAAGGGCCGCAGGGCCTTCGCCGCGGCGCTGCCGAGGTGGAAGACGGCGCAGGAATGGGTCGAGGGCAGGATGGAACCCGCGACCTTCACGCGCACGATCGACCAGGTCAAGCGGCTGGCGCAGGCCGTCTCGGCGCCGGCCGCGCGGCGCTAGACCAATCTCCCGGGAATATCGGCTCGCGATCGAGACGACCGCAAAGCGTCGTGAGCTTCCTCGAATTCAAGCACCCCGCGCAAGCAACTGACGGCATTTGGCCATCGCAGCAGGCGAACGGGGCGGTAGCGGGATCGCGCCGTTCCCAAGACGGGAATCGAACGACTGTCCGGCCGGGACGAGGAAACTAGTCGAAGACGCGCTCGTAGGCGGCGAGGTCGGAGCGGTAGCACGAGCACGACGCGCGCTCCAGGCCCTTGCGATCCAGGATGGTCACGTTGCCGCGCTTGTAGCCGATCAGCTTCCGGGTCTGCATGGCGCTCGCCGCCTCGGTGATCCCCACGCGGCGCACGCCAAGCATGTAGGCGAGGAGCTCGTGGGTGATGTGGAATGACGGGGAGTGGGCCCGGTCCGCCGTCATCAGGAGCCAGCGCGCGACGCGCTGCTCGACCAAGTGGAAGCGGTTGCAGCCCGCGGACTGGATGAGCTGGGCCATCAGCACATAGACGTAGCGGTCGATGCAATTGCGCAATTCCGGGACTACCGCGAGCTTGCGGCGGAAATCGGCCGCACCCATGCGCCACGCGGGCCCGCTGACCTGCACCAGCGCCCGCACCGGGGAGATCGCCACTCCAAGCGCCAGCGGCGCACCGCAGATTCCCTCGTTGCCGGCGAGCGCCACCTCGAGGAGGTTTTTCCCCCCCATGGGCGTGAGCAGCGAGATGATGCTTCCCGTGGGAAAGTACACGTGCGCTATCGAATCTCCCGGCTCCGAGAGCACTTCGGGAAACAGAAGCTCGATCGGTTCGCATGCGGCCAACACCCGCGTGCGGTCCTTCGCGGGCAGTCGGTCCAGCAGGCGGTTCGTGATCGGCGCGGCGCGGCTGACGCGTGCCAAGGCGGCTTTCTTCCGGGAGTGCGAATGGCCAACCTAGCCCAATTCACGCGCCCCCGTCTGCGCGATACCGCACAAACTGCCGATGGCCGGTCAGTGCGGCGCCACGATGGGCAGCAGACGGTCGGTCTCGCGGCGCACGACTTCGTAGCACTCGCACGACATCGCCTCGAGCTTCGCGCGGTCCAGCACCTTGATATGTCCGCGCCGATAGCTGATGACCCCGGCCTTCTGCAGCTTCCCGGCGGCCTCGGTGACGCCCTCGCGCCGGACCCCGAGCATGTTGGCGATCAGCTCCTGGGTCATCGTGATCTGGGGCAAGGCGAGTCGGTCGATGCTGAGCAGCAGCCAGCGGCAGAGCTGCTGGTCCACGGAGTGGTGGCGGTTGCAGACCGCCGTCTGCGCCATCTGGGTTATGAGCGACTGGGTGTAGCGCAGCATCAGGTGCTGCATCGCGCCGCCGCGGGTGAACTCGTCCTTGATCACCTGGCCCGGAAGCCGATAGGCGCTACCCGCGCTTTGCACCACCGCGCGGCTGGGCGTGGTCTCGCCTCCCATGAAGATGGATACGCCGACCACGCCCTCGTTGCCGACGACGGCGATCTCGGCGGAGGCTCCGTTCTCGAGGACATAGAGCAGCGAGACGATGCAGTCCGTCGGGAAGTAGACATGGTCCAGGTGGCGGCCCGATTCGTAGACGACTTCGCCCAGGGGCATGTCGACCAGCTCGAGCTTGCCGCGCATGCGCTTGAGATCGGCCGCGGAGAGGGCCGCGAGGAGGTGGTTCTGCTCGGGCTTCGGCAAGTATCGGAACTTTCAAGCCTGGGGTCAGGCTCCAGTATGCGCCTCCGTGCGCCACGGCACCTAGCTTGCGACTCAGGAAGCTCTTCGGCCGGTCACGAGGCCCACGATGATCATCACGAGGGCCACCACCAGGAGGATGTGGATCATGCCTCCGAGGGTGTACGAGCTCACCAGGCCCAGCAGCCACAGGATGAGGAGGATTACGGCGATCGTATAGAGCATGGAAGGACCTTTCGGGAAGGATCGAGTGGCACGTGCACTTAGCGTAGGCCCCGGCTCCCGGGACGTCAGTGCGATCGCGAACATAAGCGGAACGTTCGCTGCCGCACCGACCGGCATCCGGGGATGCCTTAGTTTCGGGTTCACCACCGGAGACGGCAAATGATCCAGGCGCAACCCATCAAGACGGCCCAGGCCCGGCCCGACAACACGAAGGAAAGGCTCTACGCGGAATTCAACGCGGTCGTCGCCGAAACCGAGCAGCTGCTCGCGTCGGTGGCGAGCGCCGGCAGCGGCAAGGCGGGAGCGCTCCGGGCGAACATCGAGCAAAGCCTCGCGGCCGCCGGAGATCGCATCGCGAAGATCCGCGACGAGGCCGAGCGCCGGGCGATCGGGGCGGCCCATGCGGCCGACGATTACGTGCAGGACGGCCCCTGGCGCGCCGTCGGCATCGCCGCGGCGCTGGGAGCTTCCCTCGGACTCGTCGCGGGCTTGCTGATCGCCCGGCGCTGAACGCTGCGCTCCGCGCTCGGCCGGCTGAAGCCGTGTGCGCTATCGAACAGACGCCGTTCGCGCCCCTGCGTAGTCTCGGTCATTCACCAAGGAGCTCACAATGAAAATGTTCAAACGCGCCATTCCCCTGTTTGCCGTCCTCGCCGTGGCGGGCCTCATGGGCTGCGCCTCGACCCCCAAATCCGAAGGCACGGGCCAGTATGTCGACGATAGCGTCATCACCACCAAGGTGAAGGCCGCGATCTTCCAGCAGCCCGACCTCAAGTCGTCCGAAATCAACGTCGAGACCTTCAAGGGTGTCGTGCAGCTGAGCGGCTTCGTGCGCTCGGAGTCCGACGTCAAGATCGCCCTCGACACCGCGAGGAACGTCAAGGGCGTGACCGCCGTCAAGAACGACATGCGCCTCAAGTAATCGGGCGGGCGTCATGGGCGGCCTCCTCGTCTCTGCGCTGCTCCAGAAGCGCCCACGCCGGTTGCTGTTCGTGCGACCGCGAAGCGCCGCTCCCGTGGCGCCGATCTACCTCGCGATCCTGCTGCTCGTGCTGCTCAGCCTGGCCGGATTCGCGGTCGCGCTGCGGCATCACGAGCCGCAACCCGCCGCACACCCGACCGACGCCGGCGAGACTGCTGCCCCAGGCGCTAGCTTGACCGAGGGGGACCTGAGGATCCCACCGGAAGCTTTCCAGCGGAGCCGTCGCGGGACGTGGATGTAGCTTCGTCCGCCGCGGGCGATGTCCGGGCAAGCGCCCGATCCTCCTCCCGCCGGAGACTGCCGAATTCCAGTGCGTACTGCTTGGTGAACTCCGCGCCCAGGAAGAAGATCTGCGCCGAGTAGAAGACCCAAAGCAGCAATGCGATGAGCGACCCCGCCGCGCCGAAGCTCGAGGCCGCCCCGCTGTGGCCCAGGTACAGGCCGATCGTGAGCTTTCCGAGGCTGAACAGGCCCGCCGTGAAAGCCGCGCCGATCCAGACGTCGCGCCAGGAAAGCGGCGCGTCCGGGAGCACCTTGTAGATCACCGCGAAGAGGCTCGCGATGACCCCGAAGGCGATCACCGAGGACAGGGTGGCGAGGGCGTCGTAGGAGCTGCTCCAGCTGCCGCCGGCAAAGCGCTCCAGGACCGCGAGCGCCGCGCTCAGCACCAGGGAAACGAGCAACAGGAAAGCCAGCACCAGCACGAGTCCGAAGGAATGGAGCCGGGTTCGCAGGAATACGACGACCGCCATCCCCTTGGGCGGCTCCACACCCCACATCTCGTCGAGGCTGCCCTTCAGCTCGACGAACACGCTGGTGGCGCCTATCAGGAGCAGGACGCTCGCCACCATCGTGGCCGCGAGCCCGGATGCGGGATCCCGCGCGCCCACCAGTAGCGCCTGGATCGCCCGCGCGCCATTGGCCCCCACGAGGGCCTCGAGCTGCGCGATGATCTCGCCCTGGGCCGCCTCGGCACCGAAGAAATGGCCTGCGCCCGCGATGGCGAGGATCAGGATCGGCGTTATCGAAAAGAGCGTATAGAACGCCAGGGCCGCGCCCTTGCTGCTGGCCCGGTGGTCGATCCAGGCGACCACGGACCTGGAGAGCACCCCGTACAGGCGTGCTGCCCAAGGACGCGAGCGCGCCCGGCGCAAAGCGTCGGGCGCGAGGGGCTCCGCGGTTTCGGAGCCGGCCGAATGCGGCTTACGACTTGCCGTAATGCGCCTTCGCATCGTTCACGCAAGCCCGCTTCGGGTCGCCCGCGAGCGCGTCGCATTTCTCGATCGCCACCGCGTATTCGGCGTCGCGCTTGTCGCCCGCGGCTTCCTTGCGCGCTTCGGACTTCTCTTCCGTGGCTTCATTGCGCGCCTTCTGCGTCTTCTCGCCGGCCTCCCGGTTCGCTTCCGCGCTCTTCTTCTGCGCCTTGGCGTCGGCCCTGGCGGCGGTGTGGGCGGAGTCGGCTTCCTTCACGCAGACATCCTTCGCGTTGCCGGCCAGGTCGTCGCACTTTTCCTTCGCGACCGAGTACTCGGCTTGCGCCCGGGCGACCTGCACTTCGTAGCGGGCCTTCGGGCCGGGCTTGTTCGTCGCGGCGAGCTCCGCCATGGCGACTTTCTCCTTGCCCCTGGCTTCGGCCTTGCAGATGTCCTTCGCGTTGGCGAGCAGCGGGTCGCAGCCGGCTTTCGCGGCCTTGTATTCGGTTTCGATGTTCCCTTTCGCGGCCTTGTAAGCGGACTTCGACATCCCGTCGGCGATCGCGGCGGCACTGAACGCGAGGCCCAGGGCGGCTGCGAGCGCGGTGATCTTCATGCTGGTCATGGTGGTTCCTTTTTGTGCTGCGTTGGGGGCGGAGGATGCCGAAGGCGACTTGGTGCGCCTCCGTGGCCTCATTTCGGCGCAGCCGTCTCCTTCAGGCGGCTCTGCCACGCGGAGATCTGCTTCTCCGTCGCTTCCTTGGTGATTCCGTACGTCTCCTGGATCGTCCCGGCGAGCTGCTCGCGCTTGCCGGCGATCCGCTCCAGCTGGTCGTCGGTGAGCTTGGCCCATTGCGACTTGATGCCGCCCGTGAATTGCTTCCAGTTGCCTTCGATGCGATCCCAGTTCATGGCGACTCCTCGGTTCGGCCGTGTCGAGCTCATCCGGCAATCTGCGAATCTATCGGTAATCGCGCGCCAAGTCCGTCTGCCACCGCACAGAGCTAGCGGCCCAGCAACTCGCCGGCGGGCTTGAGCGCCTCGACGCGGTCGCAGATCACCTTGGCGATCGCGACCAGCGGCGCTCCGAGCAAGAGCCCCCAGACGCCCCAGAGCCAGCCGAAGAAGAGCAGCGCGATGAACAGCACCGCGGCGTTCAC
>JAAOZZ010000430.1 GCA_012274175.1 Betaproteobacteria bacterium | reverse complement strand
GTGCTGCCCTGGATGCAGGACGAGCTCGTGATCGTCTGCTCCCCCCGCCATCCCCTCGCGCAACCGCCGTCGTCCCGGCGTTCGGCGAAGTCCGGGGCGAAGGCTGCCGTGTCCATCGAGCAGCTGCGCGAGGCCACTTGGCTCCTCCGGGAGCCGGGCTCGGGCACGCGGGAAGCGGTGGAGCGCGTCCTCCTGCCCTACCTGCACAGCTGGAAGACCGATACGGACCTGGGCAGCGCCGAGGCGATCAAGCAGGCCACCGCCGAGGGACTGGGCATCACGTGCCTGTCGCGATGCGCGGTGGCCGACCTGGTGAAGCTCGGACGGCTCGTGATCCTGAAGACCTACCTGCCCCGCCTGCAGCGGCCCTTCTACCTCATCCACCACGAGCACCGGTATCTTTCCCGCACGCTCGAGCGCTTCATCGCGGAGTGCATGGCGCCTTACTCACGACGCAAGTAGGCGTTACCCGCAAAATCCGTTAGTCCCGGGAGGAGCAGAAGAATAGAGTGAAAGGTCGTCCTTTCGGGATCGGCCGTGAACGAGACCAAGAACACCACCTGCTACATGTGCGCCTGCCGCTGCGGCATCCGGGTGCACTTGCGCGACGGCAAGGTGCGCTACATCGACGGCAACCCGAACCATCCCCTGAACCAGGGCGTGATCTGCGCCAAGGGCTCGTCGGGGATCATGAAGCAGTATTCCCCGGCGCGGCTCACGCGGCCGCTCAAGCGCAAGGCGGGCGCCGAGCGCGGCGCGGCCGAATTCGAGCCCATTTCCTGGGAAGAAGCCTTCGCGATCCTCGAGGAGCGGCTGGGGAAGATCCGCGCCACGGACCCGAAGAAATTCGCGCTCTTCACCGGCCGCGACCAGATGCAGGCGTTGACGGGCCTCTTCGCGCGGCAGTTCGGCACGCCCAACTACGCGGCCCACGGCGGCTTCTGCTCCGTGAACATGGCCGCGGGCATGATCTACACCATCGGCGGATCGTTCTGGGAGTTCGGCGGCCCGGACCTGGAGCGCGCCAAGCTCTTCGTGATGATCGGCACCGCCGAGGACCACCACTCGAATCCGCTCAAGATCGCGATCTCGAAATTCAAGCGCGCGGGCGGGCGTTTCGTTTCGATCAATCCCATAAGGACAGGTTATTCCGCCATCGCCGACGAATGGATCCCGATCCGCCCGGGAACCGACGGGGCGCTCCTGATGGCGCTCCTGCGCGAGCTCATCGCCTCGGGCCTCTACGACCACGAATTCCTCGCGCGCTTCACCAACGCGGGGCACCTGGTGGACGTCAACCCGGCGAGCGAACACCACGGGGCGCCGGCGCAGGACTGCGCGCGTACCGAGGACAATCCCCTCGATCCCCAGAACCGGCTGTGGTGGGACGCGAGCCTCGGCCGCGCCGTGATGAGCCACGCCCCGGGCGCGAAAGCCGAGATCCTCGGCGAGTTCCGGCTGGACGACGGCACGCCGGTCAAGCCCGCGTTCCAGCTGCTCGAGGAGCGCGTGCGCGACTGCACGCCCGAGTGGGCCGAGGGCATCACCGGGATTCCCGCCGCCACCATCCGGCGCCTCGCCCTCGAGATGGGCACCACCGCGCGCGACCACGCGTTCGAGCTGCCCATCCGGTGGACCGATTCCTGGGGCGTGGAGCCCGCGAGCGTCACCGGGCGCCCGGTGGCCTTCCACGCGATGCGCGGGCTCGCGGCCCATTCGAACGGGTTCCAGACGATCCGCGCGCTCGCGATCCTCATGTCGCTGCTGGGCACCATCGATCGCCCCGGGGGCTTCCGGCACAAGCCGCCCTTCCCCCGCGCCGTGCCGCCCAGCACGCGTCCGCCCAATCGCGCCGACGCGGTGCAGCCGAACGAGCCCCTCGCCGCGCCTCCCCTGGGCTGGCCCGCTTCGCCCGACGACCTCTTCATCGACCGCCACGGCGAGCCGGTGCGCATCGACAAGGCCTTCTCGTGGGAATACCCCCTCGCGGTCCACGGGATGATGCACAACGTGATCACCAATGCATGGCGCGGGGACCCGTATCCCATCGACACGCTGCTGATCTTCATGGCGAACATGGCGTGGAACTCGACCATGAACACCTCGGAAGTCCGCCGGATGCTGAACGACCGCGGACCCGATGGGGAGCACAAGATCCCGTTCATCGTCGTGTGCGACACGTTCCAGTCGGAGATGACCGCGTTCGCCGACCTGGTGCTCCCGGACACGACCTACCTCGAGCGCCACGACGTGATGTCGATGCTCGACCGGCCCATCTCGGAGTTCGACGGGCCGATCGACTCGGTGCGCATTCCGGTCGTCCCTCCCACGGGGGAATGCAGGCCGTTCCAGGAAGTGCTGGTGGAGCTCGCGGGCCGGCTCAAGCTGCCCGCGTTCATGAACTCCGACGGCTCCCGGCGCTTCAAGGACTATCCCGACTTCGTGATCCACCACGAGACGATGCCGGGCTCCGGCATCGGCTTCCTCTCCGGCTGGCGCGGCGCCAATGGCGAACGCTCGATGAAGGGCGAGCCCAATCCGCGCCAGTGGGAAATGTACGCGGCCAACAACTGCGTGCACCACCACGTGCTGCCCCTCGAGCACCAGTACATGCGCAACTTCAACCGCGGCTACATCGAGTGGGCCCGCGCGATGCGCCTGAGGAGCTACGCCGAGCCTGCGCTGATCCAGATCTACTCGGAAGTGATGCAGGAGTTCCGCCTCGCCGCCCAGGGCAAGCGCCCTGGCCGCCAGCCGCCGGAGCACTTGCGCGCGCGCATCGAGCACTACTTCGACCCGCTGCCGTTCTACTACCCGCCGCTCGAGACCGAGGCGACGGATCTCGCCCGCTTTCCCCTGGCGGCGGTCACCCAACGCCCCATGGCCATGTACCACTCGTGGGACTCGCAGAACGCGTGGCTGCGGCAGATCCACACCCACAACCACCTGTTCGTGAATCCGCTCACGGCCAAGGCGCAGTCGATCGAAGACGGTGGCTGGATCTGGGTCGAGTCGCCCTGGGGCAAGGTGCGCTGCATGGCGCGCTATTCCGAGGCGGTCGAGCCGGGCACCGTGTGGACGTGGAACGCCATC
>JAAOZZ010000429.1 GCA_012274175.1 Betaproteobacteria bacterium | reverse complement strand
GCGGCCCTCGACCTCGGTGCGCCGCAGGCGGAATCCCGGCTCGTCGGCGGGACGGTTCACGATGAACGAGAGCCGCACCGTTTCCCAGCCGCGGGTGGAATCGAACGCGTTCACGCGCACGTAGCGCTCGGGGAAGGTCTTGCGGCACGCGTCGATCTCCTGCATGACGCCGACGGCATCGCGCAGGTCGAACATCGGCATGCCGTACATCTCCCAGTAGGTGTTGCGCGGGTGGATGTCGTCGGTGTGCTCGACGCTCACCGCCCAGCCATTGTCGAGGCAGTACTGGACCTGGGCGCGTATCTGCGCGTCGGAAAGATCGGGGAGGTACGAGAAGGCGCCTTGGGTAACTCTCATGATTGCTCCTGACGATATGCTCCCTCCCCCTTGGGGGAGGGCTGGCTACGGGCTCCCTCCCCCTTGGGGGAGGGCTGGGGAGAGGGTATGGCCTTCACGCCACGGACGGAGTCGGCACATAGTCCGAGGTATCCGTGCTCGCGTAGTTGAAGGACACGTCCTTCCAGGTATCGAGCGCGGCGGCGAGCGGCTTGCAGGTGCGCGCGGCGGCCGCGAGGATGTCCGGGCCCTCGGTCGCGATGGCGCGGCCTTCGTTGCGCGCGAGGATCATCGCCTCGAGCGCCACGCGGTTGGCGGTGGCCCCCGCCTCGATGCCCATGGGATGCCCGATGGTGCCGCCGCCGAACTGCAGCACCACGTCGTCGCCGAAGAGGTCGATGAGTTGGTGCATCTGCCCGGCGTGGATGCCGCCCGAGGCGACCGGCATCACCTTGCGCAGCCCCGCCCAGTCCTGCTCGAAGAAGATCCCGCGCGGCAGGTTGACGGAGTTCTTCATCTCGCGGCAGACGTCGTAGAAGCCCTGCACCGTGGGCGGATCGCCCTCGAGCTTGCCTACGGCGGTGCCCGCGTGGATGTGGTCCACGCCCGCCATGCGCATCCATTTCGTGATCACGCGAAACGAGATGCCGTGGTTCTTCTGGCGCGTGTAGGTGCCGTGCCCCGCGCGGTGCAGGTGCAGGATCATGTCGTTGTCGCGGCACCATTTCGCCATGGACTGGATCGCGGTGTAGCCGATCACGAGGTCGATCATCACGATGACGCTGCCCAGCTCCTTGGCGAACTCGGCGCGCTTGTACATCTCTTCCATCGTGCCGGCGGTGACGTTGAGGTAATGGCCCTTCACCTCGCCCGTGGCGGCAGCGGCGCGGTTCACCGCCTCCATCACGTAGAGGAAGCGGTCCCGCCAGTGCATGAAGGGCTGGGAGTTGATGTTCTCGTCGTCCTTCATGAAGTCGAGGCCGCCCTTCAGCGCCTCGTAGACCACGCGCCCGTAGTTCTTGCCCGAGAGCCCGAGCTTGGGCTTGGTGGTGGCCCCCAGCAGGGGACGGCCGAACTTGTCGAGGCGCTCGCGCTCGACCACGATCCCCGTGGGCGGCCCCTGGAACGTCTTCAGGTACGCCACCGGAATGCGCATGTCCTCGAGGCGCAGGGCCTTCAGCGGCTTGAAGCCGAAGACGTTGCCGATGATGGAGGCGGTGAGGTTCGCGATCGAGCCCTCTTCGAAGAGGTCGAGCTCGTAGGCGATGCGGGCGAACCACTGTCCCGGATTGTTGGGCACCGGCTCCACGTGGTAGGCCTTCGCGCGGTACATCTCGGCCGCGGTGAGGCGGTCGGTCCACACGACGGTCCAGGTGGCGGTGGAGGATTCCCCGGCCACGGCCGCCGCGGCCTCCTCGGGATCCACGCCCTCCTGGGGCGTGATGCGGAAGAGGGCGAGGACGTCGGTGTCCTTGGGCACGTAGTCGGGCTGCCAATAGCCCATCTGCGCGTATTTCAGCACGCCCGCCTTGTAGCGGTCGGCGGCGTTCTCGATCTGGCGAAGCTCCGGTGCGCCCATGGGCGGTCCCCTGTCAGGTATCCGATGGAAGCACTATGAACCCGGCGACTTATCAGCACAACTCAGTTTTCTTCGATCTACTTATAAGCTATGCTGATGCAATGAGGCGCTACACCCTTCGCCAGCTCGACCTCTTCGCCGCCGTCGCGCGCACCCGCAGCCTCACCCGCGCCGCCGCCGAGTTCCACCTCACCCAGCCCGCGGTCTCGATGCAGCTGAAGCTCCTCGAGCAGGCGGTGGGATTGCCGCTGCTCGAGCCCGCCGGCCGGGGCATCCAGCTGACCGAGGCGGGGCGGGAGTTCGCGGAGCACGTGGAGGAGATCCTCGAGCGCATCCAGCACCTGGAAGAGGTGGCCGCGCGCTGGAGGGGGGTGCGCAGCGGCCGCATCCGGCTGGGCGTGGTCTCCACCGCCAAGTACTTCGTGCCCAGGCTCCTCGCGCAGTTCCTGCGCAGCCATCCAGGGGTGGACTTCCGCATGACGATCCACAACCGCGGCCAGATCCTGGAGGAGCTGCGCGCCAACACCCTCGATTTCGTGATCATGGGACGCCCGCCCGAGGGCATCGACTGCGTGGCCCGGCCTTTCGCGCCCAACCTGCTGGGCGTGCTCGCGGCGCCCCAGCATCCGCTTTCCCGCCGGCGGCACCTCAAGCCCTCGGCGCTCGCCGACGAGGCGTTCATCGTGCGCGAGCCCGGCTCGGGGACGCGCGCGGCGATGGAGCGCTTCCTCTCCTCCCACCATGTGAAGCTGCGCACCTCGATGGAGATGTCTTCCAACGAGAGCATCAAGCAGGCGGTGATCGCGGGACTGGGGCTGGGGTTCCTGTCGCTGCACACGGTGCGCAGCGAGCTCGCCGCCGGCCGCATCGTGCTCCTCGACGTGGAGGGCCTGCCGGCGGAGCGCCAGTGGTTCCTCGTGCGCCGCGCGGCTCGCCGGCTCGTTCCCGCCGCGGAGGAATTCGGCGAGTTCCTGGTGCGCGAGGCCGAAGCACTCATCAACTCGGAAGGCAACCTGATGGAAGTGCTCGCCCACGTGCGCTCGAAGCGGGCGGCGCCGCGGAGGCGGAAGGCCAAGGAGTGACCGACGGGCCCCGGCCCGCAGGCGCTAGCCAGATGGCACCGCCTCGGGCTTCCCGTCACTTCCTGCCGTGGTCGGTCCGCAAGTCGTAGTCTTCCTGCATCGGCTGCTGGCTTGCACACACGGCATTGGCCCGGCGCTGCGCTTCCGAAACCACCACCTGGCATTCGGCATTCGACGGCACGTCCCACACGGCCCGCTCGACGTCGTCGGCCACCCGCAGCCCGATCTGGATGTGCCCCATCTCGTGCCGCTCCAGGGTGGGGAACCACGCGTCCCACCGCTCCTGGACGCTTCTCGCCGCCTTGCGCCGATCGGTCCATCTCGGCAACCGCACGCGTCCCTTGAACACCGCCTTCACCCACGCGATCCTGCAGGCGGCACCTTCGCGCACCGTGCCGAAGCGGTAGTCGACCGTGTCGATCGTATAGCCCGCCCAGCCTTCCGGACCTTTGCTGCGAATCTGCTTCCAGATCTCGTCGAAGGTCACGCCGCCGACGTCGTAGTACTCGATGTCCGTCGAGACGCGCGGATGGATGTACAGGCTTCCGGTCGCGGGCTTGACCCGCACCTCGGAGGCGTTCGGCCCGCACGGATGGTCGGCGAAAGTCCTTCGGCCGTTGTCGTCGGTGCAGGAGAACACCTGCCCCTGGGCGGCGAAGCAGATGCACAGGCAACACGCGATGACGCCTTGGCGCATTGGCATCGAAATTCCCGGCTCGCGAAGCATTCGATCCCCATTCGCCGCCGGTTCGCCGATTTCGGCCCTGTATCTCGCGGCGGCTTGAGATTGCGCAATAGCCAAGTCGCCCCACGCGTGAAAGCATGGGAGGAAACCCATTATCCGCGATCAAACGGCAAGGAGAGAACGTCATGTCCCGATACGCATTCGGCAAGACCGTGGCCCTCGGCTACGACGAGGCGATCCAGCGCGCGACCGAGGAGCTCGCGAAGGAAGGATTCGGCGTGCTCACCGAGATCGACGTGGCCGCGACCCTCAAGAAGAAGCTCGGCAAGGAGATGCCGCCCTACAAGATCCTCGGGGCCTGCAACCCCCAGTTCGCCCATCGCGCCCTCGAGGCCGAGCCGCAGATCGGCGCGCTCCTGCCGTGCAACGTGGTGGTGCGCGTGGACGCCGCCGGCAAGACCGTGGTCGAGATCATGGATCCGAAGGCCGTGCTCGCCCTCGTGGATCGCCCGGACGTGGAACCTATCGCCGAGGAAGTGCGCCAGCGCCTCCAGCGCGTGCTCGCTGCGCTCTAGCGGCCCTCGCCACCCGCCGCGTTTGATGGGGGTCAAGCACGGGGGGCACGGTAGCACCTAAGGTGGAAGCATCGCCGGCCGCCTCCATGGATAGACCCGTTCCCTCCGCCCAGGGACTCACCGCCGCCGAGGCGCGACACCGCCTCGCCGCCGATGGTCCGAACGTCATCGCCGCCGTGGGGCGCAGGGGCATCCTCGCGCTCGTGCGCGGGGTCCTCGCCGAGCCCATGTTCCTGATGCTGATCGGCGCGGTGGCGATCTACCTCGTGCTGGGAGACGTGCGCGAGGCCCTCGTGCTCGCCGCCTCCGTGGTCGTGGTGATCGGGATCACGGTCGTGCACGAGCGGCGCACCGAGAGCGCCCTCGAGGCGCTGCGGGACCTCTCGAGCCCGCGGGCGCTGGTCCTGCGCGACGGGATCGAAGCGCGCATCGCGGGCGCGGACGTGGTGCGCGGGGACCTGCTCCTGCTGCGCGAGGGCGATCGCGTTCCCGCCGACGCGCGCGTGGTCGAGTCCCACGACCTGCAGGTGGACGAGTCGCTGCTCACCGGCGAATCGGTGCCCGTGGCCAAGCACGCGCGGGAGGCGGTCGCGCCCGAAGCGCAGGTCTATTCCGCCACACTCGTGGTGCGCGGACTGGGCCGGGCGGAAGTGACCGCCACGGGAGCGCGCTCCGAGCTGGGACGGATCGGCGCCTCGCTCGCCTCGCTGGATTCGGGCAAGACGTCCCTCGAGCTGGAGACCGCGCGCATCGTGCGCCGCATCGCGATCGTCGCCGTGGCCCTGTGCGTGCTCGTGGCGATCCTCTACGTGGCCACCCGCGGCGACCCGCTCGCCGGGGTGCTCGCGGGGCTCACCCTCGCCATGGCCCTGCTGCCCGAGGAATTCCCCGTGGTGCTCACGGTGTTCCTCGCGCTGGGCGCCTGGCGCATCTCGAAGCACGGCGTGCTCACCCGGCGCATGCCCGCCATCGAGATGCTGGGCGCGGCAACGGTGCTCTGCTGCGACAAGACCGGCACCCTCACCGAG
>JAAOZZ010000428.1 GCA_012274175.1 Betaproteobacteria bacterium | reverse complement strand
TCTCCCCCAGGATCAGCTTCAGCAGCGTGGTCTTGCCGGTGCCGTTGGCGCCGATCAGGCCGATCTTGTCGCCGCGCATGACGCGCGCGGAGAAATCGTCGACCACGACCTTGTCGCCGTAACGCTTGCTCACGTGCTCGAGCTCCGCGACCAGGCGCCCGGAACGCTCGCCCTGCGCCACGGCGAGCTCCACCTTGCCCACGCGCTCGCGGCGCGCGGCGCGTTCCAGGCGCAGCGCCTCGAGGCGGCGCACGCGGCCTTCGTTCCTCGTGCGGCGTGCTTCGACACCTTTGCGGATCCACGCTTCCTCCTGCGCCAGCTCCTTGTCGAACTTGCGGTTCACCACCGCCTCGTTGGCGAGGGCCTCGGCCTTGCGCCGCTCGTAATTGCTGAAGTTGCCGGGAAAGCTCGCGAGCTGTCCGCGGTCGAGCTCGACGATGCGCAGCGCCACGCGGTCGAGGAAGCGCCGGTCGTGCGTCACGCAGACGACGCTGCCCGGGAAGGCGAGCAGCATCTCCTCGACCCACTCGATGCCGTCGATGTCGAGGTGGTTGGTGGGCTCGTCCAGGAGCAAGAGCTGCGGCTGGGCGACGAGCGCCCGGGCGAGCGCCACGCGCTTTTGCATGCCGCCCGACAATTGCTCGACCGGCGCATCCTCGGGAAGTGCCAGGCGCGTGATGGCGGATTCGATGCGGTGCTGGAGGGCCCACGCATTGCGCGCGTCGAGGGCCTCGTGCAGCGCCTGCATGCGCTCGAGCTCGCCGCCGTGGGCCGCGGCGTGGTATTGGACCAGCAGGCCGCCGTCCTCGCCCAGTCCTCCCGCGACCGCCTCGTAGGCCGTCTCGCCCGGCGCGAACGCCGGTTCCTGGGACACCACCGCAAGCCGCAGCCCCGGGGCGAGCCACACCTTGCCCTCGTCGGGGACGATCTCGCCCGCGATGAGCTTCAGCAGGCTCGACTTGCCGGTGCCGTTGCGCCCGATGAGGCCGACCCGCTCGCCCGGCTCGACGACGAGCTCGACGTGATCGAGGAGCGGCACGTGGCCGAACGCGAGGCAGGCTGCGGAGAGCTGGAGCAGGGGCACGGCGGCATTTTCTCACGGCGCAATGGTCCGTCCCGCGCCGGGGCCGCGTGCTGCGCCCGTTGCTCGGCGTTCTCCTGGGGAAGCACGCCGCGGCGCACTTCCGCGATGGCGCAGTTGCGCCCCACGGCCACGGCGAGCAGGAGCAGCAGGAGGGCCGCGGAAAAGAGTCGAAGCTCGAATGGCATGAGGCGTACACTACCGCCGATATAGGGCGATATACGTCCTATATCACCCATAAAGTCGGGCTATGCCACACCCCACCATCCGCGTCCTCGCGGTGCTCGAGCTCCTCCAGTCCCAGGGCCAGATCGGGGGCGCGGAGCTGGCACGCCGGGTGGAGGTCGATCGCCGCACGCTGCGCCGGTACATCGCGATGCTGGAGGAAATGGGCATCCCCATCACCACGGAGCAGGGGCGCTACGGCGGCTACCGGCTGGTGCCGGGCTTCAAGCTGCCGCCGATGATGTTCACCGACGAGGAGGCGCAGGCGCTCTCCCTCGGGCTCATCGCCGCCCGCGGCCTGGGGCTCGCCGACGCGGCACCCGCCATAGAGAGCGTGCAGGCCAAGCTCGACCGCGTGCTGCCCAGCGCGCCGAAGAAGACCATCGCGGCGTTGCGCGAAAGTGTCGCGCTGCAGACCGGGGGCGCGCGCGCCAACGCGGACGCGAAGCTGCTGCGGGTGCTGAGCGAGGCGGCCCAGGCGCGGCGCACGGCATCCCTGCGATATCGCGCTGCCGAAGGCGCGCTCACGTCCCGGGATTTCGACGTCTACGGCCTCGTGTTCCGCGCCGGGCGCTGGTACGTGGTGGGCCATTGCCACCTACGAAACGGCCTGCGCACGCTGCGGCTCGACCGCGTGGCCCATGCCGAGGCCGTCGATCGAACGTTCACGCGCCCCGAAGGCTTCGACGCACCGGCCTATCTCGCGCGGGCCATGGCCACCCTGCCGCGCGCGATACCGGTCGAGGTGCTGCTGCGCACCGAGCTCGAGCGCGCCACGGGCGAGCTCTTCGCCACGCTGGGCGTTCCCGAAGCGTGCGAGGGGGGCGTGCTCCTCAAGGGCTCGGCGGACGACCTGGAGTGGTATGCCCGCGAGCTGATGCGCCTGCCGTTCGAATTCGAGGTGCGCAGGCCCGCGGCGCTTCGATCGACGCTGGGCAGGCTCGCCGCGCGGCTGGCGGAGCGGTTCGCCTGACGGCTACCAGGCCCGGCAACGCTTCTCGGCGACCATGGGCTGCCCCGGCTTGCACGCGAAGGCCTGCTGGAACTCCGGGATATTCACCATGACCCCGTTCACGCGGTATTTCGCGGGCGAATGGGGATCGGTGAGCGCCCTCACGCGCAAGGTCTCGGGCCGGTCGTTCTCGCAGGCCCACTGCGCGTAGCCCACGAAGAAGCGCTGATCGGGCGTGAGGCCGTCGCGGCGGGGAAGCGCCTTGCCGGCGGTCTCGGTCTTCCAGGCCGCCCACGCGAGGATCAACCCGCCCAGGTCGGCGATGTCCTCGCCCTGCGTGAGCTCGCTGTTGATGTGGATGTCGTCGACCACGACGTATTTCTGGTACTGGTCGACGACGCACTGCGCCCGATCGGTGAAGGCCTGCGCGTCCCGGGGTGCCCACCAGTCCCGCAGGTTGCCGCGGGCGTCGAACTTGCGGCCCTCGTTGTCGAAGCCGTGGGTGAGCTCGTGGCCGATGGTGCCCCCGGTGTTGCCGTAGTTGGGCGCGTCGTCC
Organism: Betaproteobacteria bacterium; assembly: GCA_012274175.1. Taxonomy (GTDB): domain Bacteria; phylum Pseudomonadota; class Gammaproteobacteria; order Burkholderiales; family Usitatibacteraceae; genus Usitatibacter. The sequence goes on along the minus strand of JAAOZZ010000428.1, from coordinate 2,300 downwards.
ATGCGCGGGTCGAAGAGCGGCGGCTGCAGCACGCCCGCGGGGAAGTTGATGTCGTTCATCTGCTGGCTGTAGTACGCGTTCACGGTGGGCGGCGGCATGAACCACTCGCCGCGGTCGAGCGGCCTGCCGATCTTGGCCAGGTCGCGCTTCGACTCGAAGCGCTGGGCGCGCTCCACGTTGCCGAAGAAATCGTCGCGCTTCACCGTCACCGTGCCGTAGTCGCGCCACCGGTCGGGATAGCCGATCTTGTTCACCACGGCATGGAGCTTGCGAAGGGCCGCGCGCTTCGTCGCGGGGCCCATCCACGGCAGCGACGCGATGTCGCGCCCCATCGCCTGCTCGATCTGGCGCGTCATCGCGAGCGCCTTCGCCTTGAGCGCGGGGCTGAAGACGCGGCGCACGTATTCCCTGCCCAGGGCATCTCCCAGCTGGCGGTTCACCAGCGTGACGCAGCGCTTCCACCGCGGCTGCAGCTCCGGGACGCCGTGCAGCGTCTTGCCGTAGAAATCGAAGTTCTCGTTCACGAGCGCGGCCGACAGGAAGGGTGCCGCGGTGTGGGCCACGTGCCAGCGCAGGTACGTCTTGATGTCGTCGAGGCTTGCGGATTCGACCTGGCGGTCCACCTCGCGCAGGAATTCCGGCTGCGTCACGTTGAAGACGGCGACGCGCGGCAGGCCCATGTCCTTCAGGTACGCGTCCCAGTCGAGGGCGGGCGCGAGGCCGTGCAGGCCCGCGCGTCCCATCTTGTGGAAGAGGTTGTACGGGTCCTGGTTCTCCACGCGCGTGAGTGAGGCCTTCGCGAGCGCGGTCTCGATGCGCATCACCGTGGCGGCCTCGGCCTGCACCACGTCGGCCGTGTCCCCCAGCAGCTCGAACATGCGCGCCACGTGGGCCGCGTATTTCTCCCGCATCTGCTTGGAGCGCGCGTCGTCCTTGAGGTAGTAGTCGCGGTCGGGCAGCCCCAGGCCGCCCTCGGCCGCGAAGGCGATCACGCGCGTGGCGTCGGAGAAGTCCTGGCCGGAGCCGAAGCTGAAGAAGAAGCCGTCGTCGCCCGTGGCCAGGTGCAGGGAGGCGAGCGTGGCGGCGAGGTCGCGCTTCGAGGCCATGGCCTCGATCCGTTCGAGGTAAGGCCGCAGGGGCTCGACCCCGCGGGATTCCACCGCCGACTCGTCCATGCACGAGGCGAAGTAGTCGCCGATCTTCTGCTGCGTGGCGTCGCGCCCCCGGGTCTTCTGCGCGAGGTCCGCGAGGATGCCCCACAGGAAGCGCCGGTTGTCCTGGGCGAGCTTGCCGTACACGTCCCAGGTCGATTGGTCCGCGGGTATGGGGTTCGCCTTCATCCATCCGCCGCACGCGTATTGGTAGAAGTCCGTGCACGCGTCGGCGGAGCGGTCCATGGCGGACACGTCGAGTCCCGGCGTGTAGGGCAGGGAAGCGAGCGGCTCGTCGGGTCCGGCGGCGAGTGCCAACGAGCCCATCGTGGCGAGAAGGAAGAGCGCGAGTCGGCGCATGGGGAATATTGCGGTCCTTTCGGGTGTCTACGCAGCATAGAGGAACCACGGGGGGCTTGTGAACCACGTCACAGGAAATGCCGTGTCCACGGAGTATGTTTCGACCATGAAGCCACTGTACCGCAAGGGTGTGGGCCTGCTGCTCGGCGCCGCCGAGGAGGAAAGGCTCTGGAAGAGCGTGTTCGAGTCCCAGGGCGTGCCGGCGGAAGCGCTGGCGCTCTTCGGCTCAGACGTCGAGGCGCTCGCCGCCGATCCGCGCGTCGATCGCGTGCGCGCGCTCGTGGTCGACGCGCCCGTGCTCATCGCCCGGGGCACGACACCCGCGGCCTTCGCGGCCATCGTGCGCGAGCGCCTGCCCGAGGCGCAGATCTTCGTTCGCCTCCCGGGCCGCTCCGGCATCTCGCCCTCGGAACAGGCGTGGGCCCACGACGCGGGCATCGCTTCGCTCCTGCCGGGCAGCACCGTCGCCGCGTGGCAGGAATCCCTCGCGCCCGTGCTGCAACGGGTCCTGGCCGCGATCGGCCGCGACCGGGTCGACACGGAAGCGCTCGAGGCCTTGCTCAACGGGCTCGTGCGCTCGGGAGACGAGCCGCGGCCCGGGCCGGTGAAGGACACCTATGTCGACGCGTTCCACTTGGAGAGCGTGGGTGTTAACGCGGTGCGGGTGTGCGAGGCGATGCAGGACGCGGGGGGTGTCGCGGTCGAGGATCGCACCTACCGCGGCAAGGCCTACCACCAGTGCTTCGTGGCCTCGGAGGCCATCGACTGGCTGGTGGCGCGCTTCGGCAT
>JAAOZZ010000427.1 GCA_012274175.1 Betaproteobacteria bacterium | reverse complement strand
TGGGAGACCCCTGTTCCGTCGGACATGGTGGCGTGGAAATAGAAGAGGGCGTCGACCCTGGGGTCGAGGATCAGCTTGTCGGCGTCCTTCCAGGGCGTGCCCGGATTGGTGCGGTCCAGCCATCCGTCGAATGCCTCGGCAGCGGAGGCCGGGATCGTGCGCTCGAGGGTGATCTCCATCGTCTTGATCTTCGGTGTCATGGTTTCTTCTTCCTCTTGGTCTTGAAGTGTTGTTCGAAACGATCCAGGTGCCCGCTCCAGAACTGCTCGTAGTGGTGCACCCAGGCCGATACCAGGCGCAGGGGCTCGCCCCGGAACTCGATGAAATGCTCGCGCCCCTGGACCTCCCGGCGGATGAGCCCCGCGCCCTCGAGCACCTTCAGGTGCTTGGAGACGGCGTTGAGCGACATGTCGAAGGGCTCGGCGATCTCCGTGACGCGGGACGGGCCCTTGGAAAGGCGCTCGAGGATCGCCCGCCGGGAAGGGTGGGAAATCGCGTCGAGAACGGTGGTGAGGTTGTCCATGGCCGACATTCAACCAAAGGGTTGAATGTTTGTCAAGCCCTAGAATGAGGGCCTGCCCAACGGAGGCTTTCCTTCATGACCCGAACCGTCCAGGACAAGCGCGCCGCGTTCCATGCCCTCCACCGGCAGGGCTGCTTCGTGATTCCCAATCCGTGGGACGTGGGCAGCGCCCTGATGCTCCAGGGGTTCGGGTTCAAGGCGTTGGCCACCACGAGCTCCGGATTCGCCTGGTCGAAGGGCCGGGCGGATGGCGCGGCCTCCCGCGAGGCCGTGCTGTCCCACCTGCGAACCCTGGCCGCGGTCACGGATCTTCCGCTGAACGCCGATTTCGAGAGCGGCTATGCGCCCGACCCGGAAGGTGTTGCCGAAAGCGTGCGCATGGCGATCGCCACGGGCATCGCCGGATTGTCGATCGAGGATGCGACGGGAAACGCGAGCGATCCGCTGCGTACCATCGAAGACAGCGTCGCGCGCCTTCGCGCGGCCCGCGCGGCGATCGATGAAGCGGGCAGCGGCACCCTGCTGGTGGGGCGCGCGGAGAACTTCCTGCACGGCCGCCCCGATATCGGCGACACGATCGTCCGGCTCAGGGCCTACGCCGCGGCAGGCGCCGATTGCCTCTATGCGCCCGGAATTCGAACGCGGGAGCAGATCGCCGTGGTGGTCGCCGCGGTCGCGCCGAAACCGGTGAACCTCCTCATCGGGGCGGAAAGCGAGTTCACCCTGAAGGATGTCGCGGCCATGGGCGTGCGGCGGGTGAGCGTCGGGGGCGCGCTCGCCCGTGCCGCGTGGGGCGGCTTCATGCGGGCCGCGCGCATGATCGCCGACGAGGGGCGCTTCGACGGATTCGCCGGCGCGACGACCGGCAAGGAATTGAACGCGTTCTTCGGCGATCGGTGACGCACGCTACGTCTTGCCCGCGCCCCAGGAATCGCGCAGCGTGACCGTCCGGTTGAAGACCGGCGCCCCAACGCCGGAATCCCGCCGATCCGCGACGAAGTATCCGTGCCGCTCGAATTGAAACCGCTCCTCGGGCTTCGCTTCCCGGAGTGACGGCTCGAGGCACGCGCGGATCACCTTCCTTGCCTTGGAATTCACGTCGTCCAGGTACTCGTGCGTCCCGGCCCCCGGTTGCGGCTCGACGAAGAGGCGGTCGTAGAGCCGCACCTCGGCCTCGTATGCCTGGGCGGCAGAGACCCAATGAATCGTGCCCTTCACCTTCACCGCCTCCGCTCCCGCCGTCCCCGACTTGGTCTCCGGCAGGTAGTCGCAATGCACCTCGGTCACCTGTCCCGTGCGCTCGTCCTTCGAATATCCCGTGCAGCGCACCACGAAGCCGTATTTCAATCGCACGGTATTCCCGGGATACAAGCGGAAGTAGCCCTTGGACGGCGCCTCCATGAAGTCCTCGCGCTCGATCCAGAGCTCGGCCGACATCGGGATCATCCGCTTGCCCCAGTCGGGCTTCTGCGGGTGGTTGGGCGCGAAGCATTCCTCGACGTGTCCTTTCGGCCAATTGTCGATCACGAGCTTCAGGGGATCCAGCACCGCGATGCGCCGGGGCGCGATCTCGTTCAGCACCTCGCGCTGCGCATCCTCGAACTGCGAGTACTCGATCGTCGAGTCGGATTTCGACACGCCGATGCGCTCCATGAAGAGCCGGATCCCCTCGGGCGTGAAGCCGCGCCGGCGCGCGCCCACGAGGGTGGGCATGCGCGGGTCGTCCCATCCGTCCACGTGCCCCTCGTCCACGAGTTGCTTCAGGAACCGCTTGCTCATCACGGTGTAGGTGAGATTGAGGCGCGAGAACTCGATCTGCTGCGGCAGCGGCCGCTGCAGGCAGCCGAGGGAGGCCAGCCGCTCGAGCACCCAGTCGTAGAACGGCCGCTGGTCCTCGAACTCGAGCGTGCACAGCGAGTGCGTGATGTTCTCCAGCGCGTCCTCGATCGGGTGCGCGTAGGTGTACATCGGGTATATGTGCCACTTGTCGCCGGTGCGGTGGTGCGCGGCGTTGCGGATGCGGTAGATCGCCGGGTCGCGCAGGTTGATGTTGGGCGATTTCATGTCGATCTTCGCGCGCAGCACCATCGAGCCGTCGGGATGCTTGCCGTCGCGCATCTCGGCGAAGAGCCGGAGGTTCTCCTCCTTCGGGCGCAAGCGGAAGGGCGACTCGAGGCCGTGCTCCGTGAGAGATCCGCGGGTGGCGCGCATTTCCTCCGCGGTCTGGGAATCCACGTACGCGTCGCCGCTTTCGATCAGCTTCACCGCGAAGTCGTGCATCGCGCCGAAATAGTCGCTCGCGTGGTAGAGGTTCTCGTCGTCCTTGCCCCAGTTGAAGCCGAGCCAGCGCACGGCCTCGAGGATGGAGTCGACGTACTCCTGCTCCTCCTTCTCCGGGTTGGTGTCGTCGAAGCGCATGTGGCAGGCGCCGCCGTACTCCCGCGCGAGGCCGAAGTTGAGGAAGATCGATTTCGCGTGCCCGATGTGCAGGTACCCGTTGGGCTCGGGCGGAAAGCGCGTGCGGATCTTCGCCGGGTCGATGGGCGCGTCCTTCTGCACCGACAAGGGGCCCGGGCGTCCCGCCCAGCGGCGCTGCGCGTACAGGCCCTGCTCCAGGTCGCGCTCGATGTGCTGGCGGATGAAGTTGGTGAGGTGCGCGCCTTCGGGGGGCGTCTTCGAGTCGTTGGGCATGGAGCGGGGCGG
>JAAOZZ010000426.1 GCA_012274175.1 Betaproteobacteria bacterium | reverse complement strand
GGAGCCGCGCCGGCCGCTGGCTTCGCCAAGTTCCTCGAGCTCCCAGGGGAAACGGGGCGCTAGCCTATCACGCCGTGCCTCGAGCCTGCGCCTCGCCCAGCCAGCGGCGCAGGTCCGCGAGCGCCGCGCGCAGGTTCCCCGGCGCTCGCCTGCACCGCGCGGGAGATCGGCACGCGGTCCTGCCCAGGACGACCGAAGCTCACGCTCTCGCCGCTGTCCAGGTCGGTGGCGACCAGGTACAGGCGCCGGCGCAGCTTGCGGAAATCGTTGGAGTGCCCCGGCTGCGAGAAGACCGAGGCGAGGTACTCGTGGATCTTCTCGTTGTCGAATATGCCGGTGGGAAGCGCTCCTCCGAGGGCCGCCAGGGCCTCGAACGGGCTGCGCGAGAGCGGATGGCGCGCGTAACGCCATGCGGACCTCGCGGCGAGCGGCACGAGCGAGCGGGCACGGCGCAGGTACTCGCGCAGGGCCGGGCGCATGAAGAGCTCGGGCGTGAGCGCACCCCTGCCCCGGGCACCCGCGATGAAGAGGCGATAGATCTGCGTGATGGGAATGCCGTTGGCGAGCGCGGCGGCGATGAAGCTTCCCGCGCTCACCCCGACGTAGCAGTCGAGCCGGGTGAGGTCCAGGCCGTCGAGGCACTCCTCCAGCGCGATGAGCGCTCCGATCTCGTAGATCGCGCCGAAGGGACCGCCCCCGGCGAGGGCGAGCCCGATCCGCGGACGGCGCCGGCGCGCCACGGCGCGCGCCATGGCTTACGCGCGTGCGCGCACGCGGCTCCGGCGCAGGCGGTCCACGCTCGCCTGCAGCTGGGCGACCTGGCGCGAGAGCTCGCGCACTTCCTTCGCCGAGGGCACGCCGAGGCTCGTCACCGCCCGGGAAACCCGCTGCTCGAAGACCTTCTCCAGCTGGCCCAGCGCTCCGATGGTGCGATCGCGCGCGTCTCCGGCGCGTGCGAGCGCGGCCTTGCCGGCGGCCTGCGCGGAGGCGAACGCCGCGTCGCGGGTGTCTTCGATCATGCGGCGGGCGGATTTCTGAAGCTTGCCGAAATCGACCTGGGACGTGCGCGTCGCGGGTCGCGTCGTGCGGCGGGGCTTGGAGGCGGTGCGGGACATGATGTTCTCCTGATGAGGGATTCACGCAAGATATTGCAAGCATAGGACGCAGCTTTAGAGGGTTCACCCTAAATCTTTCCCTGCGCTGTCCGGCTCATGGCCCCGTGTATCATTCGGCGGACAAGAACGATCATGCGACCGGAGAGGAATCCATGGCCTATTTCGTCACCGGCGCCACCGGCTTCATCGGCCGCTTCCTGATCGACAAGCTGCTGCGGCGCGAAGGCACCATTCATGTCCTGGTGCGCAAGCAGTCCCTCGCGAAGCTGGACGAGCTGCGACCGCGCTGGGGAGCGCACCAGAGCCGCGTGATCGCCGTGGTGGGAGATCTGTCCAAACCCCGGCTGGGCCTGTCGGCCGCCGATGCGGCGCGGTTGAAGGGCAAGGTGAAGCACTTCTTCCACCTCGCAGCGGTCTACGACCTCGCCGCCGATGCGCCAAGCCAGCAGAAGGCCAACGTGGAGGGCACGCGGCACGCGGTGCAGCTCGCCGAGGCGATCGGCGCCGGTTGCTTCCACCACATGAGCTCGATCGCCGCGGCCGGCATGTACGAGGGCGTCTTCCGCGAGGACATGTTCGAGGAGGCCGAGGAGCTCGAACACCCGTATTTCCGCACCAAGCACGATTCCGAGGGCGTGGTGCGCGCCGAGTGCAAGCGCCCCTGGAGGATCTACCGTCCGGGCATCGTGGTAGGACACTCGAAGACGGGCGAGATCGACAAGATCGACGGACCCTACTACTTCTTCAAGCTGATCCAGAAGATGCGCGCGGCCCTTCCCTCCTGGATGCCGACGGTGGGCATCGAGGGCGGGCGCATCAACATCGTGCCCGTGGACTTCGTGGTCGACGCGATGGACCACATCGCGCACCGCAAGGGACTGGACGGGGGCTGCTTCCACCTCACCGACCCGGACCCCCGGCGCGTGGGCGAGGTGCTCAACCTCTTCGCCCGCGCCGCCCACGCCCCGCAGATGACCATGCGGGTGAACGCGAAGATGTTCAGCTTCATCCCCTCGTTCGTGGTCGATTCGATCATGTCGCTGGCACCCGTGCGCCGCCTGCAGAGCCAGGTCCTCGCCGACCTGGGGATGCCCCGGGACGTCTTCGCATTCGTCAACTATCCGACCCGCTTCGACAACCGCGCCGCCGAAAAGGCCCTCAAGGGCTCGGGCATCGCGGTGCCCCGGCTCGAGGATTACGCGTGGCGCCTCTGGGACTATTGGGAGCGCCACCTCGATCCCGACCTCTTCGTCGACCGTTCGCTTTCCGGGAAGGTGCGCGACAAGGTGCTGGTGATCACGGGCGGCACGTCGGGCATCGGCGAGGCGGTCGCCTACAAGGCCGGCGAGGCGGGCGCCCGGGTGGTCGTCGTGGCCCGGGACGCAGGCAAGGCCGCGCCCGTGATGAAGCGCCTCGGTTCCCTGGGCGCCCACGCGCGCTTCATTTCCTGCGACCTGTCGAACCTCGAGGAATGCGACCGCCTCGTCGCCACGGTCCTCAAGGACTTCGGCCGGATCGATTTCCTGGTGAACAATGCCGGGCGCTCCATCCGCCGCGGCATCGCCGCGTCGTACGACCGCTTCCACGACTTCGAGCGCACGATGCAGCTCAACTATTTCGGGAGCCTGCGGCTCGTCATGGGGTTCCTGCCCGCCATGGTCCGCCAGGGCGGCGGTCACATCATCAACATCTCGTCGATCGGCGTGCTCACCCGCGCCCCGAGGTTCTCGGCCTACGTGGCCTCCAAGGCGGCCCTGGACGCGTTCAGCGCATGCGCGGCGAGCGAGTTCATCGACAACAACGTGCATTTCACGACCATCAACATGCCGCTGGTGAAGACGCCGATGACCGCGCCCACGAAGCTCTACAACCACCTGCCGATGCTCGAGCCGGTCCAGGCGGCCGACCTGGTGGTCGAGGCGATCATCCGCCGCCCGGTGCGCATCGCCACGCGCCTGGGCGTATTCGGCGAGGTGCTGCATGCGGTGGCGCCCAAGGCCACGCAGATCATCCTCAACGCGGCGTTCCGGATGTTCCCCGATTCGCCCGTGGCCCAGGGACGGAAGGCCGATGCCCAGGATGTCCCGCTCACCGCCGAGCAGGTCGCATTCGCCCAGCTCACCCAGGGCATCCACTGGTAGGAGGAGCGCAGATGGCCACACCCCTCAAGCCGGGAGACCCGGCCCCCCAATTCGCCGGCACGACCACCGACGGCGCGCCGGTGTCGCTCGACGATTACCGCGGGCGCAAGCTGGTGCTGTACTTCTATCCGAAGGACGACACGCCGGGGTGCACGAAGCAGGCATGTTCCCTGCGCGACCACCAGGCCGAGATCGTGGCCAGGGGCGCCGCGGTGCTGGGCGTCTCCACCCAGGATGAAGCCTCGCACCAGGCATTCACGAAGAAGTTCTCCCTCAACTTTCCGCTCCTCGCCGACACCGACGGCGCGGTCGGCCGCGCCTACGGCACGCTCGGGGGCCCGGGCATCGTCTCGAAGCTCAAGACCGCGGCAGGGCTCGCCGAACGCGTGACGTTCGTGATCGACGAGCGCGGCCGCATCGCCCACGTGATCGACCGTCCCGACGTGGCGAGCCACGCGCAGGAAGTCCTGGCCCTGCTCTAGGGCCGCGATACGACGCCGGCCGCCTCGAGCTCCGGCATGAGGAGCGCGACGATCGCGGGGGTATCGAGGATCGCGATGTGTCCGAATCCGGGCATCGCGACGTTCCTCGCCCACGGCAGCAAGCTCGTGACCTGCGGCACCACCAGGTTGTCGTGCGGGGAGTAGAACGAGACCGTCTCCACGCCCGGGCCCGCCGCGCCTTCCGCACGCTCGAGCGCGGCGAGGAATGCGCTTCCGGGACGCATCTGGCGGGCGCTTTCGCCCCAGCCCATCCGCGCCAGGACCGTGCCGTGGTGGGGGCTCGCGATGGTGATGAGCCGCGCCACGCGGCTCGCGCCCCGGTGGGCGAGATACGCCCGCGCCATCAGCCCGCCCATGCTGTGGGCGACGAGCACCACCCTGGATTGGCCGGATCCCGCCACGATGCGCTCGATTTCGACGCCGAGCACGTCGGCGCACCGCTCGATGGAGGTGAAGCAGGGCGGCAGGTTGGGAGCGAAGATGGGGCCCACGCCCCGGGCTTGCAGCCTGCGCAGCAGCGGACGGAAATAACCGCGATTGGCGCAGTAACCGTGCACGAGCACGACGGGCACGTGGGAGGCGGGCCGCGCGGCCGGCTCGGGTCCCAGCAGCAATCGCTCCCACGGCAGGTGGACCAGGTTGAACGCGAGCAGCGCGCGCCATTCGGCGAGCACCATGCGCACCACCCCGCCCGCGCCGATGCGGTGCTCCGGCGCCGGGATCGAGCGGTGCATCCACCCCGAGAGGCTCGAGACGCAGACGAGCAGGAAGCGCACGCCCAGGAACCAGGCCGCCGTGGCGGCGGCGATCGGCACCATCGGGTCGGAGCGGCCGCGCAACCACCACGCGGCGAGCGCAAGGCAGGCGGCCAACTCGAGCAACTGCGATACGCGAAGCATGCGCGCGAGCATGGGCGACGAGTATAGCGTGCTACCATCGCCGCACCCCGCGCCGCCGAAGCGAAAACATGCTGCTGCACGCCGCCACGGTCTTCCTCAGCGCGTTCCTCCTCTTCCTGGTCCAGCCGCTTCTCGCAAAACAGATCCTGCCGTGGTTTGGCGGCGTCGCGATCGTCTGGACGCTATGCCTGGTCTTCTTCCAGCTCATGCTCCTGCTGGGATATGCATACGCGCACTGGCTCGCGAGCCGCGCACGGCCGCGCATGCAGGCGGCGGTGCACCTGGCGCTCCTCGCGGCGAGCCTCGCGTTCCTGCCGGTCGTGCCCGACGCGGCCTGGAAGCCCCAGGGCGGAGACAATCCCGTGGCCGGCATCCTGGGCCTGCTCTTCGCCACCGTGGGCCTTCCATTTTTCCTGCTCTCCTCCACGAGCCCGCTGGTGCAGGCGTGGTACGCCCGCGGGCATCCCGGAGCCAGCCCCTATCGCCTCTTCGCGCTTTCGAACTTCGCCTCCATGCTGGCGCTGCTGGGCTACCCGTTCCTCATGGAGCCGTGGTTCACGAACGCCCAGCAGTCCAAGGGGTGGTCGGCGGCGTACGCGATCTTCGCGGCCCTCTGCGCACTGCTCGCGTGGAAAAGCCGCGTCCCCACGACGCAGGCCGACGGCGATCGGCGGGCCGCACCCGATGCCCCCGAGGCGCGTCCCGCCACCGCGACGATCGCGATGTGGCTCGCCCTTTCGACCCTGGGATGCGTGATGCTGCTGGCGGTCTCCAATCACCTCACCCAGAACATTCCCTCGATTCCGCTGCTGTGGGTGGTCCCGCTCGCCGTCTACCTCCTCACGTTCATCCTCTGCTTCGAGGGCCGCGACTGGTACCGGCCCAACCTCTACCTCGGCAGCCTCGCCTGGGTCCTGTGCGTGATGGCCTGGTTCCTGGCCGACACGAGCCTGCAGTTCGACCTCGTGTGGCAGGTCGCGGTCTTCACGGCGGGGCTCTATTTCGTGTGCATGTTCTGCCACGGCGAGCTCGCGCGCAGGCGCCCGCCGCCACGCCACCTCACCCTCTTCTACCTGGTGGTGTCCCTCGGGGGTGTGGCGGGCGGCGTGCTCGTGGGGATCGTGGCGCCCGTCACGCTGCCGGGCTACCTCGAGCTCGGGATCGCCCTCGTGGCAGTCGCCTTCCTCGCCGCGGGAATGAACCTGCGCCGGCCGCTGCCGGTGGTGGGGCTGCTCTTCGCCGTGGCCTGCGCGGCCTCGGGCGCGCTCGCGTGGCAGGTGCGCCACTTCACCGAGGACACGGTCTACATCGTGCGCAACTATTACGGCGTGCTGAGGGTGAAGGAGACCCAGGCCCGGGCGGACGATCCGGACTCGCGCTACCGCTCCCTCGTCCACGGGGCGATCCTGCACGGGGAGCAGTGGCTCTCCGAGAAGTACCGCCGCTCGGCCACGACCTATTACAAGACGAGCTCGGGCATCGGTCGTACCCTCGCCGCGTACGAAGGCAAGCCCATCCGCGTGGGAGTGATCGGCCTGGGCGCGGGCTCCCTCGCCGTCTACGCCGATGCCGACGATGTCTACCGCTTCTACGACATCAACCCGGCGGTCGTAAAGATCGCCCACACGTGGTTCACCTACCTCGCGGACAGCCCGGGAAAGATCGACGTGGTGCTGGGAGACGCGCGGTTGAGCCTCGAGCGCGAGCCTGCGCAACGCTTCGACGTCCTCGCCGTGGACGCATTCACCGGCGAT
>JAAOZZ010000425.1 GCA_012274175.1 Betaproteobacteria bacterium | reverse complement strand
GCTCTACTACGTCGCCGTGTTCTTCGCAGTGCATTTCGAGGCGAAGCGCTACGGCTTGGCCGGCGTGCCCCGCTCGCAGCTTCCCCGGCTGGGGCGGGTGATGCGGGATCGGGGCCACCTCTTCATCCCGGCCCTCACCGTGCTCTTCGGGCTCATGTTGGGGTACTCCGGGCCGCTGTGCGCGCTCGCGGGCTCGCTCGCCTGCCTGCCGATCGCGCTCACGCGCCGGCTCACGCGCCAGGGCATCGGCTGGAAGAGCGTGGTCGAGGCGCTGGAGGACGGCGCGCGCAACACCCTCTCGGTGGCGATGGCGTGCGCGGCCGCGGGCATCGTGATCGGCTGCGTGACCATCACCGGCCTCGGCATCACCTTCACCCAGTTCGTGATCGAGCTCGCGCGCAACTGGCTCGTGCTGGCGCTGGTGCTCACGGCGCTCGCCGGCATCGTGCTGGGCATGGGCATGCCCACGACACCCTCGTACATCGTGATGGTGTCGCTGCTCGTGCCGGCGATCATCAAGCTGGGGGCGACGACCCCCGCCGCGCACATGTTCGCGTTCTACTTCGCGATCCTCTCGGCCATCACGCCGCCCGTGGCCCTCGCGGTGTTCGCCGCGGCGGGGCTCGCGCGCTGCAACATGTGGCAGGCGGGCTGGGAGTCGATGCGGATCGCCGCGCCCACGTACATCGTCCCGTTCATGTTCGTCTACGAGCCGTCGCTGCTCATGATCGGAGACCCGTTCACGATCGTCACCTCGTCGGTCTCGGCCACCATCGGCGTCATGTGCTTCGCCGCGGGCCTCCAGGGCTACCTGCTGCGCGAGGCGCGGCCCTGGGAGAGGGCGGTGCTGATCGTCGCGGCGATCCTGCTGATCAAGCCCGGGTACGCCTCGGATGCCGTCGGGCTCGTGCTGCTGGCGGCGGTGGTGGCGGCGCAGCGCTCCCCGCGCGGGGCGAAGACGGCCGCGCTCGAGCGCGCGGCGAAGTGACCGCGGCGCGGGCCCTCAGTGCTTCACCTCGCCGATGAGGCGGTCGAGGTGGGGATCGGCGCGGTGGTTGGCGGCATTCCAGCGCATCACGAGGTACATCGAGCCCGAGATGAAGAGGCCGAAGATCACCACCACCGACTGGATGCGCAGGTCCATGCGGATCATCTCCGAGTAGATCGCGAGCATCACGAGGATGCTCACGTTCTCGTTGAAGTTCTGCACCGCGATCGAGTGTCCCGCGGACATGAGCACGTGGCCCCGGTGCTGGAGGAGCGCGTTCATGGGCACCACGAAGAATCCCGCCAGCGCGCCGATAAGCACCAGCAGCAAGTACACCGCCGGCATCCACTTGAGCGACACCATGGCGATCACCGCGATGCCCATGGCGATTCCCATGGGCAGCACGTGCACGGCGCGCTTGAGCGGCACCAGGCGCGCGGCGAAGACGGCGCCCAGCGCGACGCCCAATGCCGAAACCCCGGAGAGCATGGCGCCCTGCTCGAGGGGCAGGTGGAGCTGGCGCTCGGCCCACTTGATCACGATGAACTGCAGGCAGGCTCCCGCGCCCCAGAAGAGCGTGGTGACCGCGAGCGAGATCTGGCCCAGCTTGTCGCGCCACAGCATCACGAAGCAACGCGAGAAGTCCACCAGGAGGCGCACCGGGTTGCGCTCCTGGTGGGGGTAGCGCGCCCCGGTGTCGGGAATGGCGAGGTTGAATATCGCCGCGATCACGTAGATCGCCGCGATCACCACCACCGCGGCCTCGGGCGGGGTGTCGATGCTGGTATTGATGAGGGGCAGGTTGATCGACAGCAGCGCGTGGGAAACGCGCGGCCCGATGAGCAGCCCCCCCACCACGTTGCCCAGCACGATGGAGCCCACCGTGAGTCCCTCGATCCACGCGTTGGCCACCACCAGCTTCTCCGGCGGCAGCAGCTCGGTGAGGATGCCGTACTTGGCCGGCGAATAGGCCGCCGCCCCCAGTCCCACCACGGCGTAGGCGAACAGCACCAGCCAGTACGCGGGCATCTGGCCGATGCGCAGGTACTCGTTGAAGAGGATCAATCCGCATCCCGCCACCTTGATCATGTTGGTGACGAACATCACCCGGCCCTTGGGCATCGAATCGGAGAAGGCGCCCACCAGGAAGGCGAGCAACACGTACGAGATGGTGAAGAAGAACTTGAGCAGCGGTGTGAGCCACGGCGGGCCCGCGAGCTCGACCAGCATCGCGATCGCGGCGATCAGCAGCGCGTTGTCGGCGAGCGACGAGAAGAACTGCGCCGCCATGATCGTGTAGAAGCCGCGCTTCATGGGGTCCGCCCGGGGGCCGCCTCGCTCAAGCGCCGGAGCCGTGCACGGCCCACCACTCGCGCAGCGCCGCGGCCGGCAGCGCCGGGCTGATGGCGTTGCCCTGCGCGAAATCGCATCCCAGGGCGGCGAGGGCCTCGCGCACCTCGGGGCGGTCGACGCCTTCGCCCACCACGCGCATGCCGAAGTGGTGCCCCAGGTCGATCGCGCTGCGCACCAGGGCGCGGTTGCCGGGGTCGTCGATCATTCCCGAGACGTAGGGCCGGTCGATCTTCAGCTCGTCGATGGGGAAGCGCTTGAGGTGCGAAAGCGACGAGAACCCGGAGCCGAAGTCGTCGATCGCGAGACCCACGCCCACGCCCTTCAACCGCGTGAGGATCGCCACGGAGCGCTCGGCGTCGGAAATCATGGAGCTTTCCGCGATCTCGAGCATCAGGTCGCGCGGGTCGATCCCCCAGGTCTTGATGCTCTGGTCGACGACCGCCGGCAGCTCCCGGTCGGTGAGGGTGCTCACGGACAGGTTCACCGAAAGCCGGATCGCGCGGCCGCTCGCCTTCCATTCCGCCGCCTGGCGCAGCGCCGCGTTGAGGACCCAGTAGGTGAGCGAGCCGATGAGCCCGGTGCGCTCCGCGATGCCCACGATGGTGAGCGGCGGCACGCCGTCGGGACCCTGCGCGTGCTTCCAGCGCAGCAGCGCCTCGGCGCCGATGGCGCGCCCCGAAGCGAGCTCCACCAGCGGCTGATAGTGCAGCTCGAGCTCGTTGGCGCGGATCGCGCGCTCGAGGTCGAGGTCGAGCCCGCGGTAAACCTCGGTCTCCACCGCCTCGTCGCCCTGGAACACGTGGTACCCCTCCTCGCGTGTCTCGGCGATGTGGCGCGAGATGTCCGCTGCCATCAGCAGCTCGGCCGGATCGAACCCGTGCTCGGGCAGCGTGGCGATTCCCACGCAGGGGCGCAGCACCGCGGAGCCGCCCTCGTGCACGATCGGGCGATCGAGCGCGCGCAGCAGCTTCACGGCGGCCAGCACCGCCTGGCTCGGGTGGGCGAGGCGCGGCAGCACGATGCACACCTGCTCCTCGCCGATGGCGGCCACCCGGTCCTCGGGGCGCAGGGCCTTGCGCAGCCGGTCCACCACGAGGGCGAGGGTCATGGCCGGGTCGGGACCCTTGAGCAGCGCGTGCAGCCGGTCGACGCGGCGCAGCTCCAGGATCAGCACGGCGAGCCGGCCCTCGGTCGCGCGCGCGATCGCCGATTCGCGATCGAGCAGGCGCAGCAGCGCCTCGCGGGTCTCGGGCGCGGCGGCTTCGGCGACCTTCGGCGGTGGAACGGGGGGGGTGGTCGCGGACAAGGAGCCTCAGCTGAGGTAGTAGTCGCGCAAGTCCAGCCCGTAGGCTCCGCTCGCGAGCCCGCGCTTGATGAAGACGCCTTCGTCTCCGCCCACCCTCGGGTCGTAGAGGAGGTCGATCATCGCGGGGTGGGGAAGGCGCGTCTTGTCCGGGCCGGTGACCACGAGCACCCGGGGCTTGAGTCGGCGCAGCTTGTTGTGGGACACCACCACCGCGACCTCGCCCGTCGACAGCTCGATCAGCGAGCCCACGGGGAAGACGCCCACGGAGGACACGAACTGCTGCACCAGCGCCTCGTGGAAGTATTCGCCGGCCCATCCCGTGATGCTGCGCAGCGCTTCGTACGAGGACACCGCGGCGGCATAGGGCCGGTGGTTGGTGAGCGCGGCGAAGCAATCGACGATGCCGGCAATGCGTCCGATCCCCCCGCTCTCGTCGCCCAGGAGGCCCACGGGATAGCCGCTGCCGTTCATGCGCTCGTGGTGCTGCGCGATG
>JAAOZZ010000424.1 GCA_012274175.1 Betaproteobacteria bacterium | reverse complement strand
TCCACTTCATCGGCAAGGACATCATCTACTTCCACACGCTCTTCTGGCCGGCGATGCTCAAGTTCTCCGATCGCAAGGTGCCGGACAACGTGTACGTGCACGGCTTCCTGCAGCTCTCCGGCGAGAAGATGAGCAAGTCGCGCGGCGTCTCGGTGAGCCCCCAGAAGTACATCGACCTGGGGCTGAATCCCGAGTGGGTGCGCTACTACCTCGCCGCGAAGCTCAACGCCCGCGTCGAGGACCTCGACTTCAACCCCGACGACTTCCTCGCCCGGGTGAACTCGGACCTGGTGGGCAAGTACGTGAACATCGCGAGCCGCGCGGCGGGCTTCATCGCCAAGCGCTTCGGCGGGGCCCTGTCGGAAGAACCGCTGTCGGCCGGCCGCGAGCTCAAGCACAAGATGCGTGGCAACCTCGCGGCACCCGCGCCCGACGACGAGCAGGCCCCGGCGATCCTCTTCGAGATGCGCAGCTTCGCCGACGCCATCGCCGCCGATTACGAGTCGCGCGAGTTCAGCAAGGCGATCCGCCAGGTGATGTTCCTCGCCGACCGCGTGAACCAGTACGTGGACGAGCAGAAGCCGTGGGAGATCGCCAAGGAAAGCGGCCAGGATGCGGCGCTGCAGTGGTTCTGCACGCTCTACCTGGAGCTCTTCCGGATCCTCACCATCTACCTGAAGCCGGTGCTGCCGAAAGTGGCCGAGGACGTCGAGGCCTTCCTGGGCCTCGCCAAGCCCCTCACCTGGGAAGACGTGGGCGCGCCGCTCAAGCCGGGGCACAAGGTGCAGCCGTACCGCCACCTGGTCTCCCGGATCGATCCCAAGCAGATCGACCAGCTCCTCGAGCCCCCGTCGGATGCGAAGCCGGAAGCGCCGAAGGCGGCCGCGGACGCCCCGGAGTTCAAGCTCGAGCCGGTGGAGCCGCCCAAGCCCCCGGTGCTCGTTCCCGTGGGAGAGACGATTTCCATCGACGACTTCGGCCGGATCGACCTGCGGGTGGCGCGCATCGTGGACGCGGAGCTGGTGCCCGACGCCGACAAGCTGCTCAAGTTGACGCTCGACATCGGCGTCGAGAGCCGCACGGTCTTCGCCGGGATCCGCTCGGTGTACACGCCCAAGGAGCTGGTGGGGCGCCTCACGGTCATGGTGGCCAACCTCTCGCCCCGCAAGATGCGCTTCGGCGAATCCCAGGGCATGGTGCTCGCCGCGGGCGACGGCAATGCGATCTACCTGCTCGCTCCCGATTCCGGGGCGATGCCCGGGATGCAGATCAAATAAAACGCCCGCCGGGGGTCCGGCGGGCTCGCAAGTGCGCCTTGCGGGGGTAAATCGAATCAGTCGTGGGAGAAGTCCCGGACTTGGTCCTGGGGCAGCTCCGGGCTTACCCGGGAGGCCGCGGCGATCGCGCCGGACTGGCGCAGGCCCGTGCCGGCCGAGTGGGAATCCGTGATCACCGTGAGGAACGTCGCGGAGCCGAGCACCAGCACGGCGATCAGTTCCGTGGCGACTTGCCTGTCCAACGTGAGCATCGGGGCTCTCCTTAGTATGGCTTCGATCCGGTCATCGGCGGGGCGGCATTGCTTACCGCGCCTCGCAACGGTTCCCATCGTCGCCGGTTCGCGCGCCCGCGCCTGTGAAACCGGTCACAGAAGCGCTCGCCCCGGAAATACACTTGTAATCGTCCCCGTGGCACCCCTCGCGGCACCGGCGGAAATGTCCGAGAATCGCGCCATGCCCTCGCGCGCCGCCCTGCTTCCACCGCCCTACAGCCTCGATCGACGCGTGCTCGAGCGCGAGGTGGTGGTCGAGGTCTTCCGCGCGAGCGGCCCCGGCGGCCAGCACGTGAACAAGACCGAATCGGCGCTGCGTATCACCCACCTTCCCTCGGGCGTGGTGGTCACCTGCCAGGAATCGCCTTCCCAGTACCGCAATCGAGAGACCGCGTTCAAGCGGCTGTTGCAGCGCCTCGAGCGCCTGAACCATGTGCCGAAGAAGCGCGTGGCCACCCGCCCGACGCTCTCCTCGCGCAAACGACGCATCGAGACCAAGAAGCAGCGCGGGGCCACCAAGCAGGCGCGCGGCAAGGTGCACGGCGATGAGTGAGGCCATCACCCGGCGCCTCGTGGCGCGGGGACGCGTGCAGGGCGTGTGGTTCCGCGAATCCATGCGGCGCGAGGCCGAGCGCCTCGAGCTGCGGGGCTGGGTGCGCAATCGGCCAGACGGCAGCGTGGAAGCGGTGGTGCAGGGAAGGCTCGCAAGCGTCGAGGCGATCGTGCATTGGGCGCGACGCGGCCCCGAAGCGGCCGAGGTGGTGGGCCTCGAGGTCTTCATCGAGTCCCACGAAGCCTGCGCCGGGTTCGAGAAGCGCCCCGACGGCTGAGGAGGCACCCGCCCGCCGCAGCGTGCGCTAGTAGACGACCTCGACGTTCTTCTCGTCCAGCCACTGGGCGAGGGAATCGATGAGCGGCGCCGAGACCTTCACGCGGCAGCTCTCCGGCAGGCGGATGTCGCAGGCGCCCTGGGCGTTGCGGTAGCGGATGGCCACGTGGCAATGCCCGCCCGCGTACTGCGCGAGCAGCGCCTTCAGCCGCGCCGAATCGGCCTGCCCGTTGATGGACAGGCGCAGCAGGCGCGCGTGCGCGGCGCGCACTTCCGCGAGGTCCATGAGCTGGTCCGCGGTGATGCGCAAGCCGCCCGAGAACTCGTCGGGAAAGATGCGCCCGCGCACGACCACCACCTGGTCCTCCTGGATCACGGCGCGCTTTTCCTGGAACAGCTCCCCGAACACCACCACCTCGAGGCGCGCAGTGCCGTCGTCGAGGGTGATCACCGCCATGCGGCCGCGCCGGGAGTTGCGCACCTGCACGCCGTGGATCACGCCCGCGAGCATCACCGGCTCGACCTGGGGTGCGACGCTGGCGAGCGGCGTGCGCGCGAAGCGGCGCAGCTCCTCCCGGTAGGCGTTGAACGGGTGCCCGCTCAGGTAGTAGCCCAGGCTCTGCTTCTCGTTCTGCAGCCGCTCGCGCTCGCCCCACGGCGCCGCACGGGTGAGCTCGAACCCTTCGCCCGCGCCCCCGGCGCCGCCGAAGAGGCTCACCTGTGCCGCGAACTGCTCGGTCCTCTCGGCGAGCTCGATCGCGTTGCCGAGGGAGGCGAGCAGGCTCGCCCGGTTCGGCTCCAGGGAATCGAACGCCCCCGCCTTCACGAGCGCTTCCATCGCGCGCCGGTTCACGATGCGCCGGTCGACGCGGCGGCAGAAATCGGCGAGGCCCAGGAACGGGCCCGCCGCCTCGCGGCCCGCCACGATATTGGCGATGGCTCCCTGGCCCGTCCCCTTGACGCCCCCCAGGCCGTAGCGGATGCGCTTGGCGTCCACGGGCACGAAGCGATAGGTCGACGTGTTGATGTCGGGCGCGGCCACCTCGAGCCCGTTCTTCACCGCGTCGTCATAGAGGATCTGCACCTTGTCGGTGTCGTCCATCACCGCGGAGAGGTTGGCGGCCATGAACGCGGCCGCGTGGTGCGCCTTCAGGTACGCGGTCTGGTAGGCCACGAGCGCGTAGGCCGCGGAGTGGGACTTGTTGAATCCGTAGCCCGCGAACTTCTCCATCTGGTCGAAGAGCGTGGCGGCCTTCTCCTCGCTCAGGCCCCGCCCGGTCGCGCCCCCGATGAAGATGGCGCGCTGCTTGGCCATTTCCTCGGGCTTCTTCTTGCCCATCGCCCGGCGCAGGAGGTCTGCGCCCCCCAGGGTGTAGCCGCCGATGACCTGCGCGATGGTCATCACGTGTTCCTGGTAGGTCATCACGCCGTAGGTGGGCTCGAGGATGTCCTTCAGGCGCGGATCGAGGTAATCCCAGCGGCGGCTGCCGTGCTTGCGTTCGATGAATTCGGGGATCAGGTCCATCGGGCCCGGACGGTAGAGCGCGTTCAAGGCGATCAGGTCTTCCAGCCGGTCGGGGCGCGCCTTCATGATCAGGTCGCGCATGCCGCGGGATTCGAACTGGAAGATCCCCACCGTGTTGCCGGTCGAGAACACCTTGTACGCCGCGGGATCGTCGAGGGGGATGCGCTGCAGGTCGAAGCCGGCGAGCCCCAGGGCGCGGATGCTGCGCTCGCTTTCGGCGAGGACGGTGAGCGTGGTGAGGCCGAGGAAGTCGAACTTCACCAGCCCGGCCTGCTCGACATATTTCATCGAGTACTGGGTGACCAGGAAGTCCGACTTCGGATCGCGATAGATCGGCACCATCTCGGTCAGCGCCCGGTCGCCAATCACCAGGCCGGCGGCATGGGTGCTGGCGTGGCGATACAGCCCTTCCAGCTGCAACGCGATCTCGATCAGCCGGCGGATTGCCTCGTCGCTGTCGCGCAGC
>JAAOZZ010000423.1 GCA_012274175.1 Betaproteobacteria bacterium | reverse complement strand
GAGCGGGTGCTCGACGTCACGATCCGCTACTGGGAGAAGGCGCGACGCGCGGGCCTCCCGGTACGCGCGGATTTCGCGGACTTCTGGGGCGACGTCGAATGGATGGGATTGCAGCGCCACCTCAAGGTGCTCGGGATCTTCGCGCGCCTGCACCACCGCGACCACAAGCGCGGCTACCTCGAGGACACGCCGCGATTCGAGGCATACGTGCGCCACGCCGTGAACCGCTATGCGGCCCTCGCGCCCCTGGGGCGGCTGCTGGACGAGGTCCAGGGCAGTCGCTCGCAACCGCGGTACACGTCCTGATGCGCCGTGCGCTGATCCTCGCGGCGGGGCGCGGCGAGCGCCTGCGCCCGCTCACCGACGCGTTGCCCAAGCCGCTGCTCGCCGTGGGTGGCCGAGCGCTGATCGAGTGGCAGGTGCTGCGGCTGGCCGCGGGCGGCTTCGACGAAATCGTGGTGAACCATGCGCACCTGGGGGAGATGATCGAGCGCGCGCTGGGCGACGGGGCGCGCTTCGGCGTGCGCATCCGCTATTCGCCCGAGTCCCCGGCGCTGGAGACCGCCGGCGGCATCGCCCGCGCGCTCCCGATGCTCGAGGGCGCGCCGTTCGCGGCGGTGAGCGCCGATATCCATACCAGCTTCGACTACGGCTCGCTCGCCCCGCGCATCGAGGCGATCGCGCGCGACCGTGCGGATTGCGTCGCCCATTTCGTGCTCGTCGACAATCCGCCGTGGCACGCCCAGGGCGACATGGGGCTCGCGGCGGGGCGAGTGACGAGGGACGGTACGCGGCTCACCTATGGCAACATCGCGGTGTTCCACCCGCGGATCTTTCGCGACATCGCGCCCGGCACGCGTCTCAAGCTCTTCCCCTGGATGTACCGCTTCGTCGAGGAGGGCCGCGTCACGGGCGAGCGCCATTCCGGGCCGTGGGACAACGTGGGCACCGCGGAGCAGCTCGCCGCGCTCGACCGGAGGCTTTCCCCATGACGCTGTACGTGCCGAGCCCTTTCCGCATCGACGATCCGAGAGCGCTTGCCGGGTTCATCGCCCGCAACGCCTTCGGCACGCTGGTGTCGAGCGGCGAGGCGGGGCTGCACGTGAGCCACATTCCCTTCCTGCCGGAATTCTCCGCGGACGGGCGCCTGCGCCTCCTGGGCCACGTCGCGCGGGCCAACGGGCAATGGCGCTCGCTCGAGAAGGCCGAGCACCTGGTCGCCATATTCCAGGGGCCCCACGGATACGTCTCGCCCTCGTGGTACGAGCACCAGCCGGCAGTGCCCACGTGGAATTACGCGGTGGTGCACGCCCATGGCAAGGCGCGGGCGCTGGACGAGCCCGCCTTGCGCGACCTGCTCGCGCGCCTTTCCGCGACCTACGAGGAGGGCCGCCCCTCGCCGTGGCGCATGGAAGACCTGCCCGCCGAGTTCGTCCAGCGCATGGTGGGCGCCATCGCCGGATTCGCGATCGAGGTGGACCGGCTCGAGGGCAAGTTCAAGCTTTCGCAGAACCGCCCGGGGGACGACGCCGGGCGCGTGATCCGCGCGCTCGAGGCCGGGGGAGAAGCGGATCTCGCCGCCCTGATGCGCGAACACCCTCCCGCACGCAAGGGGTAAAATTCGTCCATGAAGCTCGAGAACCCCCTCCAGATCAAGCCATTCAAGGCGCGCCGCGCGCGTCTTGCCCGCCACCTCGGCGCCGGCGTGGTGGTCGTGCCCACCGCCCCGGAGCGCCAGCGCAACGCCGATACCCACTACGACTATCGCTGGGACAGCGGCTTCTACTACCTCACGGGATTCCGCGAACCGGAAGCGGTGGTCGTGATGGTATTGGGCGCCAGGCCGCGCTCGATCCTCTTCTGCCGCGAGAAGAACCTCGAGCGCGAGATCTGGGACGGCTATCGCCACGGCCCCGGGCAGGCGCGCGAGCACTTCGGCTTCGACGAGGCGTACGCCTACGGCGAGCTCGACGCGCGCATGCCGGACCTGCTCGCCGACCAGGAAGTCCTGCACACGCCCGTGGGATCGGACCCGGCGTGGGACCTGCGCGTGGCCGGCTGGCTCAACGCGGTGCGCGCGAAGGTGCGCACCGGGGTGAGCGCCCCGGCGCAGATCCGCGACGTGCGCGTGCCGCTGGGCGACATGCGCCTCGTGAAGGACGAGCACGAGATCGCGGTCATGCGCCGCGCCGCCGCCATCTCGAGCGAGGCCCACCGGCGCGCGATGCGCTCGGCCGCGCCCGGCATGCGCGAATACGAGGTGGAAGCGGAGCTGCTGCACGAATTCCTGCGCAACGGCGCGCGCGCCCCCGCCTACGGCTCCATCGTGGCCGCCGGGGCGAACGCCTGCGTGCTGCATTACCGCGAGAATTCCGCGGAGCTGCGCAAGGGCGAGCTGCTGCTGATCGACGCGGGCTGCGAGCTCGACAGCTACGCCTCGGACATCACGCGCACGTTTCCGGTGGCGGGGCGCTTCGGCGCGGTGCAGCGCGACGTCTACGAGCTGGTGCTGGCCGCGCAGCAGGCCGGGATCCACGCGGTGAAGCCCGGAGCCGATTTCATCGCCTACCACGACGCCGCGACGGCGGTCCTCGTGCGCGGGCTGATCGACTTCAAGCTGTGCAAGGGAAGCGTGGACGGGGTGCTCGAGAACGGCACCTACAAGCAGTTCTACATGCATCGCACCGGCCACTGGCTGGGACTTGACGTGCACGACGTGGGCGACTACATGCAGAAGGGCAAGTGGCGCAAGCTCAAGGCCGGAATGGTGCTCACGGTCGAGCCCGGCCTGTACATCCGTCCCGCGCCCAACGTGCCGAAGCCATTCTGGAACATCGGAGTGCGCATCGAGGACGACGTCCTCGTGACCGCGAAGGGCCGCGAGATTCTCACGGCCCATTGCCCGAAGACCGTAAAGGACGTCGAGGAAGCCGTCCTCGACCGCTGATGCCGATGCTCGACGTCGCCATCGTGGGCGGCGGCCCCGTCGGGGCGGCGCTCGCCGCGTGGGGAGCGGGCGCCGGGCTGGAGATCGCGGTGTTCGAGGCGCGCTCGGCCCCTTCGGGAGACCCGCGCACGCTGGCGCTGTCCCATGGCAGCCGCGAGCGGCTCGAGGAAGTGCTCGCCTGGCCCGAGGCCGGCGCCACGCCGATCACCTCGATCCACATCTCCCAGAGGGGCGGGCCCGGGCGCACGCTGCTCACGGCGGAAGAACAATCGCTGCCGGCCCTCGGGTACACCGTTTCCTATGGGGCCCTCGAAGCGGCGCTCGCGGAGCGCCTCGCGAAAATGTCCGTCGCGGTCCACTACGGCGAGTCGTGCGAAGGCATCGCGCTGGAAGCGGATGCGGCGATCCTGCGATTCGCCTCGGCACGGGAGGCGCGCGCACGCCTGCTCGTGCTCGCCGACGGCGGCACGAATGCGGCGCGCATTCCCGGCATCGCCTTTCGCGTGAAGGACTATGGGCAGCACGCGGTGGTCGGGGCCTTGCGCTCGGACCGCGCCCACGGCGGACGGGCCTACGAGCGGTTCACGCCGAGCGGACCCCTCGCGCTGCTACCGGTGCAGGACCGCTACGCGCTCGTCTGGACCGCCGCGCCCCGGGAAGCCGAAAGGCTCCTCGCGCTGGGCGAGGCCGATTTCCTCGCGCAATTGCAGGAAGCGTTCGGCGACCGGGCGGGACGATTCATTTCCGTGGGCGCCCGCGCGTCCTTTCCGCTTCGGCTTCGCACGGTGAACGTACCGGTCGCGCTGCGGACCGCGATCGTGGGCAACGCCGCGCAGGCGCTGCACCCGATCGCCGGACAGGGATTGAACCTGGGCCTGCGCGACGCGGCGGCGCTGGGCGCGTTGCTGCGATCGACGCCGCGCGAGGCGCTGGGAGGCTCGGCGATGCTGGCCGCGTACCGCGAGGCGCGCCGTCGCGATGCGTCCCGCGGCGTCGCGTTCACGGACTTCCTCGTCTCGGCTTTCGCCGACGGGCGCCTCGTTCCCACCTGGGGGCGCGGGCTCGCCCTCACGGCCCTGGATCTTTTCGCACCGGCGCGCCGTCTCCTGGCCGAGCGCATGATCCACGGCTCCGTGAAATGACGCCGCGCATCATCGTGGCGGGCGGGGGGCCCGTGGGCATGGCGCTCGCATGCGCGCTTCCCGGATGCGAGGTGCGCGTGATCGAGGCCGCGCCCGTACGTACGCAGCCGTTGCCCGAGGAATTCGACGTGCGGGTGCTCGCGTTGAGCCCGGGCACGCGCGCCTTCCTGCGCGAGCTGGGCGTGTGGGAAGGTCTCGACGCCGATCGCATCGCGCCGGTGCGCCGCATGGAGGTCTTCGGCGACGGCGGGGCCCGGCTCGAGTTCTCCGCCCGCCCCGGCGCGGCGCTCGCATGGATCGTGGAGGCGGGGCGCCTCGGCGGCGCGCTCGAAGCGCGGGCGGGCGCGCTGTCCCATGTCGTCGTGACGCGCGGCGCGAAGGCGGTCGCGTTCGGGGCGGACGCGCAGGGAGCATGGGCCGAGCTCGAGTCGGGCGAGCGCATCGAAGGCGACCTGCTGGTGGGCGCGGACGGGCCCGACTCGAAGGTGCGCGCGCTCCTAGGTATCCCGTTCGAGGAGCGGCCCTATGGCGAGGCCGCGCTGGTGGCGAATTTCGAGACCGAGGTGGCGGCGGGCGAAGTGGCGCGGCAGTGGTTTCGCGCCGACGGCGTGCTCGCCTGGCTGCCGCTTCCGGGAAGGCGCATGTCCATCGTATGGTCCGCGCCGATCGCACGCGCCGATGGTTTGGAGGGCCTCGACGCCCTGGCGCTCGCGGAGCAGGTGGCCGAAGCGGGCGGCCGGATCCTGGGCGCGATGCGCCTCGATTCCGCCGTCGCGCGATTTCCCCTGCGATGGGTCCGGGTGGCGCGGCCGGTGGCGCCGGGCGTGGCACTGGTGGGCGACGCCGCGCACGCCGTGCATCCTCTCGCCGGGCAGGGCGTGAACCTGGGCTTCCAGGACGCCCGCGCGCTCGCCCGTGCGATCGCGGGCCGCTCCCCCTTGGAGCGACCGGGCGACCTGCGGGTGGTGCGCCGCTACGCCCGGGAGCGGCGCGAGGACGTGGCCGCGATGCAGTTCGCGACCGATGGGCTGGACCGGCTCTTCGCGACCGGCAAGCCCGGGGCGTACGCCCTGCGCAACCTCGGCCTCGGATGGGTCCAGGCCCTGCCCTGGGCCCGTAACGCCCTGGCACGCCGCGCAATGAGATAATGCGGGTTGTCCTTTCCGGAAGCCCCGCTCCATGAACCTCAAAGCGTTACTCGCGGCCGCCGCCGCCGCGGCCCTCGTCGCGGTGCCGGCCCTGGCCCAGGTCTCCCCCGAGAGCATCAAGGCGGAGATCAAGAAGAAGGTGCCCGAGGCGCAGGTCGAGTCGGTGCGCAAGATGCCCTACGGCAACCTCTACGAAGTGGTGGCCGGGGGCGACATCTTCTACACCGACGACAAGACCTCGTTCATCATGGTCGGCCCCATCATCGACCTCAAGTCGCGCGAGAACGTGACCGACGCGCGCATGCGCCAGCTGAACGCGGTGAAGTTCGACACCCTGCCGTTCGACTCCGCCATCAAGATCGTGCGCGGCAACGGCTCGCGCAAGATCGCGATCTTCGAAGACCCGAACTGCGGCTACTGCAAGCGCTTCGAGCGCGACCTGCAGAGCGTTTCCGACATCACCGTGTACGTGTTCCTGTACCCGATCCTGGCACCGGACTCGGTGACCAAGGCGAAGGCGATCTGGTGCTCGCCGAATCCGGGCAAGGCGTGGATCGACACGATGGTGCGCGACACGGTGCCCACCAAGGAAGGAACCTGTCCCACGCCGCTCGACAAGAACCTCGCGCTCGGACGGGAGAAGCGCATCCACGGAACGCCCACCATCATCTTCGAGAACGGCGAGCGCGTCCCCGGGGCGATCACCATGGCGGACCTCGAGAAGAAATTCGCGGAAGCGAAGACGCCGATTCCCACCGCGTCGGCGAAGTGACGAACTAGGGCGATCGCGCCGAAGGCGGCGCGTAGCCCTTGGGCAGCAGCACCCACATGCGCCCGTCCTGGCGCATCTTTCCCGCGAGGCTGCCGGCGGCATCGCCGAATCCCCAGAAGAAATCCGCGCGCACGCCGCCCGCGATCGCCCCCCCGGTATCCTGGGCCACCATCAGGCGCTCGAGCGGCTCGGCGGCATTGGGCCACGTGGTGGCCAGGTAGACCGGCGCCCCCAGCGGGACCACCCGCGCGTCCACGGCGATCGAGCGCTCGCCGGTGAGGGGAACGCCGAGTGCCCCGATGGGCCCCGGCAGGTCGTTCGGGAGCTCGCGGAAGAAGACGTAGCTCGGATTGGCATCGAGGAACCGGCGCACCCTGCGCGGGTGGCGTCGCGCCCATTCCTTGATGCCCTGCATCGATGCGTGCTCCAGCGTGATCTCGCCGCTGTCGATGAGCACGCGCCCCAGGGAACGGAAGGGCTGTCCGTTCTGGTCGGCGTAGCCCACCCGAAGCCTCTGGCCGTCCGGCAGCTGCACCTGGCCGGAGCCCTGGATGTGGAGGAAGAAAAGCTCGATCGGGTCATCGACCCATGCGATCTCCGTGCCCTCGAGCGGGGAGGGCGACTGGTCGATGTCGCCGCGCGCGAGGTAGGGAACGACGCGGCTGCCTTCGAGGCGCCCCCGCAGGCGCCGGTGCTTGAGATCGGGGTAGACCGAGGACAGGTCGATCGTGAGCAGGTCCTTGGGCACGCCGTAGATGGGGTAGCGATAGCGCGCCGTGCGCGTGCGGCTTCCGCGCAGCAACGGCTCGTAGTAGCCGGTGACGAGGCCGGTGTCGGTGTCGTCCGCGTTCACCACGCGATAGGGATCGAAATTCATCTCGAAGAACAAGGCGATCTCGCGCTCCCCGGCCGCGGGCTGCAGGGCCTGGGCCCCGGTGCACACCGCCTGCCAGGGCGGCTGCTTGTCGAGCACGGCACAACCGCGCGAAAACGCCTCGAGCGAGGGGCGCAACGCGTCGCGCGGCCAGTCGGGCAACTCGCTCCACGATGCCGGCACGAGCATGCCCCGCGATTCGGGCGCAGGCGGCGGCGCGGGCTTGGGAGCGGGCACGGGAATGGGGGAAGGAGGACAGACCGGCTTTTCCGCCGGAGGACATGCAAGGGGCGCCGGCGTGACGACCCGCGGCTGCGGCTCGGCGCAGCCCCAGAGCATCGCCGCCAGGAGCGCCGCGCAGGCGCCCGGCGCGATGGACGATAATGGACGCGACGCAAGGCTCATCGAGGAGGCGGACGTGGGGTGGGTGTTACTGGAAATCGTGGCGGCCCTCGCGGCCGCGGTGGCGATCGTGTGGTGG
>JAAOZZ010000061.1 GCA_012274175.1 Betaproteobacteria bacterium | reverse complement strand
GGCGCCGCGGACATGGCCTTCCCGCGGATGAACAACTGGAGCTTCTGGCTGCTGATCCCCGCCGGGACCCTGCTGCTGGGCTCGTTCCTCGCCCCGGGCGGCGCGATCGCCACGGGCTGGACGCTTTATCCGCCGCTGTCGATCCAGCAGGGCATGTCCATGGACATGACGATCCTCGCGATCCACATCCTCGGCGCCTCGTCGATCATGGGATCGATCAACATCATCACCACGATCCTCAACATGCGCGCCCCGGGCATGACGCTCATGAAGATGCCGCTGTTCGTGTGGACGTGGCTCATCACGGCCTACCTGCTGATCGCGGTGATGCCGGTGCTCGCGGGCTCGATCACGATGCTGCTCACCGACCGCCACTTCGGCACCAGCTTCTTCAACGCGGCCGGCGGCGGGGACCCCACGATGTTCATGCACATCTTCTGGTTCTTCGGGCACCCGGAGGTGTACATCATGATCCTGCCGGCGTTCGGGATCGTCTCCCAGATCATCCCGGCGTTCGCGCGCAAGCCGCTCTTCGGCTACGCCTCGATGGTGTACGCCACCGCCTCGATCGCGATCCTGTCCTTCATCGTCTGGGGCCACCACATGTTCACGGTCGGCATGCCGGCGGCCGGGAACCTCTTCTTCATGTACGCGACGATCCTCATCGCGGTGCCCACGGGCGTGAAGATCTTCAACTGGATCGCCACGATGTGGCGCGGCTCCATGACGTTCGAGACCCCGATGCTCTTCGCCATCGGGTTCCTGTGCCTGTTCACGATCGGCGGCTTCTCGGGGCTCGTGCTCGCCATCGCCCCGGTGGACATCACGCTGCACAACACGTATTACGTCGTGGCGCACTTCCACTACGTGCTGGTTTCCGGCGCGCTCTTCGGGATCATGGGGGGCATCTACTTCTGGCTGCCGAAGTGGAGCGGCCACATGTACAACGAGTCCCTCGGCAAGCTGCACTTCTGGCTGTCGATGATCGGCTTCAACCTGGCGTTCTTCCCCCAGCACTTCCTCGGGCTCGCCGGCATGCCGCGGCGCGTCCCCGACTACGCCCTGCAGTTCGCGGAATGGAACATGTGGTCGTCCATCGGCGCATTCCTCTTCGGCGCCTCGCAGCTGCTGCTCGTCTACAACGTGTTCTCGACGATCCGCAGCGGGCGCCCCGCGGAGCAGAAGCCGTGGGAAGGCGCCGACTCGCTCGAGTGGACCCACCTGCCCACGCCCGTGCCGTACCACACCTTCGAGACCGCTCCGGTCATCAAGTAAGCCCGTGCCCGTGGACAAGCAGAGGAAGAGCGCGCTGGTGACGGGGATCGTGCTCGCCGCGATGGCGATCGCGATCTACCTGGGCGTGCTGATCAAGTCGATGGTGCGCTGATGCACGCCGACGCGGACCTGCTCGCGCGCAACCGCCAGCTGATGGGCAAGCTGCTCGTCATCTGCGTGGGCATGCTCGGGTTCGGCTTCGCGATGGTGCCGATGTACCGCCAGGTCTGCAAGGCGATCGGCCTGAACGCCACGCGCTCCGTGGAGCCGGTGAACACGCAAATCGACATGAGCCGGGAGGTCACCGTCGACCTGCTCGCCTCCACCGCGGGAATTCCGTGGCGCTTCGAGGCGCTCGACCGCCGCGTCATCCTGCACCCGGGCGAGCTCACGATGGTGCGCTACCGGGTGGTCAACACCCTCGGGCGCACGGTGACGGCCCACGCGGCGATGAACACCGCGCCGGAGCGTGCGGAGCGCTGGATCGAGAAGGAGCAGTGCTTCTGCTTCACGAACCAGACCTTCGCCCCCGGCGAGACGCGCGAGATGCCGGTGGTCTTCCGCGTGAAGTCCGATGCGCCGAAGGACCTGGGGGCGATCGCGCTTTCGTACACCTTTTTCGAAGTACCGGGGCCTTCCTGAGGCGATGATCAAGGCCTTCAAGGCGGTCTTCTGGAGCTTCCTCGGGGTAAGGAAGCGCGAGGACTACGAGGCCGACACGCAGCGCCTGAAGCCCCAGCATGTCATCGCCGCGGGCATCGTCTCGGCGATCGTGTTCGTCCTGATCCTCCTGGGGATCGTGAAGCTGGTAACGCGGTAGGCGACAACGGGGCAACGCAAGAAACGACGCAACTGCACAAAAGGGACAATCCAAGTGGCGAACACACAAACCACCGGCTATTACTTCGCGCCTCCTTCGCACTGGCCCGTCGTGGGCTCGATCGCGCTCTTCTTCCTGGCATTCGGGGGGGTGCTGCTCTTCAACGGCTACGGCGTGGGATGGATCTCCTTCGCAATCGGCTTCTTCACCCTGCTCTACATGTTGTTCGGCTGGTTCGGGACGGTGATCCGCGAAAGCGAGGGGGGGCTCTTCAACCAGCAGGTGGACATGTCGTTCCGCTGGGCGATGAGCTGGTTCATCTTCTCGGAGGTGATGTTCTTCGCCGCGTTCTTCGGCGCGCTTTTCTACGCCCGCGTGCTCTCGGTGCCGTGGCTGGGCGACCTCGACAACAAGCTGCTGTGGCCGAACTTCTCGGGCCACTGGCCGACGGCCGGCCCTTTCATGCCGCCGGAATTCTCGCCGATGCATGCGTTCGGCATCCCGGCGATCAACACGCTCCTGCTGCTCTCCTCGGGCGTCACGGTCACCTGGGCCCACTGGGCGCTCAAGAAGGGCGATCGCAGCAACCTCATCTTCGGCCTGTCCCTCACGATCATCCTGGGGCTGCTGTTCCTCACCCTCCAGGCCTACGAGTACGGCCACGCCTATTCGGAGTTGAACCTCAAGCTCACGACCGGCGTGTTCGGCTCGACGTTCTTCCTGCTCACCGGCTTCCACGGCTTCCACGTGACGCTGGGCGCCACGATGCTGATCGTGATCCTGTTCCGCAGCGTCGCGGGGCACTTCAGCCCCGACCACCACTTCGGCTTCGAGGCGGTGTCGTGGTACTGGCACTTCGTAGACGTGGTGTGGCTGCTGCTGTTCGTATTCGTCTACTGGGTCTAGGGCGGCGCGCCACGGCGGCACCGGCTCCGACAGCGAGAAAGCCGCACCTCGGTGCGGCTTTCTCGCTTGGGGCGCCGAGGCGGCTAGAGCCTTCCCCCCGGGAGCCAGCCGAAGTAGTACGAGGCGATGAGCAGCACGAACACCAGCAACGAGAGCGAGATGCGGATGGTGAGCGATATGACCGCGCGGTTGCGGGCTCCCTTGTCCTTGTAGACGAAGTACAGGCCCGAGAACAGGCTCGCCACGCCGGCGAGCAGAAGCACGAGAATCACGATGCGCATGAAGGCGAGGCCGGTCGGGAACGTGGGGTTGCTAGTGTATCTCCGCCGCGGAAAGCGTAGGCCGTGAGGGTCGGCCTTTTCACCTTCGCCCCGCGCCCGGTGCCCACGATCGCCGCGCTCGCGTTCGTGGCGCTCACGGTATCGCTGGGGCGCTGGCAGACGCATCGCGCCGAGGAAAAGGAGCAGCGCCAGGCGCTCTTCGAAGCGCGCATGCACGAGCCCGCCGTCCGGCTCACGGGCGCGGTGCCTTCGCCCGATGCGCTCCTCTTCCGCCGCGTGCAGGCTTCGGGGCGCTGGGTTGCCGAGGGCCAGATCTACGTGGACAACCAGATCCTCGAAGGGCGCGCGGGCTTCGAGGTGGTGACACCCTTGAAGCTCCAGGGGACGAACGACTCGGTGCTGGTGAACCGCGGATGGGTGGCGCGGCCCGCGGACTATCCGAAGGCGCCGGCGGTGGCGGTGCCCCCGGGACCGGTGGAGCTCTCGGGCCTCGCGACGCTTCCGCCCGCCCGCTTCCTCGAGCTGTCCTCCGACACGATCTCCGGGCCGGTGTGGCAGAACCTGTCGATCGCGCGCTATCGCGAGCGCACGGGCATGAGCGTGCTTCCCGTCGTGGTCCTCGCCGACCCGCCAGGCCCCGGGCTCGCGGCGATCGCCCAGTCGCCCGACGCGGGCTCCGCGCGGCATCGCGAGTACGAGCTCACGTGGTATTCGCTCGCGATCACCGCGGCCGTGCTCTGGATCGCGCTCAATTTGAGGCGGGAGCGATGAAAGCCGGCCCCCGCGTGCAGCTCGTGCTCATCGCCGCGGTCTTCGCGCTGCCCATCGTGGCGTCCGTGCTCGCCTATCTCTTCGTCCGGCCGGCGCCCACCGCCAATTACGGGGAGCTGCTGCTGCCGCCGGCGCTCGTCACGGACGTTCGCTTCGACCGGCAGGGCGGCGCGAGCCTTTCGCTTCGGGAGCTGGCGGGGCAATGGATCCTGGTCACGTCCGATTCCGGAGCCTGCCCTCCCACGTGCATCGACAAGCTCCTCACCCTTCGCCAGGTGCGCCTCGCCCTCGGGCGCAATGCCTCCCGGGTGGAGCGCGTCTTCGTGGTGGACGACGGCATCGCGCCCGGGCCGGAGGCGCTCGCGCCCTTCGAAGGCACCGTGGTCGCCTCCACGCCGCGGGGCCTCGTCCTGTCCCCAGGGGCGGGCGGCGACAGGGGCCACATCTACCTGGTCGACCCCCACGGCAACGTGATGATGCGTTGGCCCGGGGAGCCGGACCGCAAGCGCATGCTCAAGGACCTGGAGCTCCTGCTCAAGGCCTCGCAGATCGGCTGAGCGTTTATAATTGCAGGTTCCCATGCTGCAGCAGACCCTCACTTCCGCACCCGGCCTCGGCGTCCAGTTCTGGCGCCTCACGAAGCCGCGCGTCGTCTCGCTCATCGTCTTCACCGCAGTGATCGGGATGCTCCTCGCCTCGCCGGGCGTGCCGCCGCTCGCCACCGTGTGCTTCGCCACCGTCGGGATCGCGCTGGTCGCGGGCGCGGCCGCGGCGTTCAATTGCCTCGTGGAGCAGAAGATCGACGCCGCGATGGCCCGCACGCGCTGGCGCCCGACCATCACCGGCACCATCTCGACTCCCCAGATCCTCCTGTTCTCCGGCGCCGTGGGCGGCCTGGGCCTCGCGATCCTCTGGCACGCGGTGAATCCCCTCACGATGTGGCTTACGCTTGGCACTTTCGTGGGCTACGCGGTCGTGTACACCGTGATCCTCAAGCCGGCCACGCCCCAGAACATCGTGATCGGCGGCGCTTCCGGGGCGATGCCCCCGCTGCTGGGCTGGGCGGCGATCACGGGCGACGTCACGTTCCAGCCGCTGCTGCTCTTCCTCATCATCTTCGCGTGGACGCCGCCGCATTTCTGGGCCCTCGCCCTGTACCGCCGCCACGAATACGCCCGCGCCGGCGTGCCGATGCTTCCCGTGACTCACGGCGAAGCCTTCACGCGCCTGCACCTGCTGCTCTACACCCTGCTGCTCGTGGCCACGACGCTGCTGCCGTTCGCCACCGGGATGGCCGGCCGTTTCTACATCGGCGCCGCGGGCGTGCTGGACCTCGTCTTCCTGGGCTACGCGGTGGCGATCTGGCGGCGCTACAGCGACGCGCTGGCACGGCAGACCTTCGCCTATTCGATCTTCTACCTCGCGATGCTGTTCGCGGTGCTGATGGTCGACCATTACCTTCCGATCGCGCACGGGTGACCGCGAAGCATCGTCGCGCCGCGCTGGCCTGTCTCGCCGCGACACTCCTGCTCGCCGCGGGCTGCGACCGGCTATTCGGTCCCGCGAAGACTTCGTTCAACGGTGTCGACGTCACGGGCTCGAACGTGGGCGACGAGCTGCGGCTCACCGATCACAACGGCAAGCCGAGGACGCTCGTCGATTTCCGCGGCAAGGTGGTCCCGGTGGTCTTCGGCTACACGCAATGCCCGGACGTCTGCCCGACCACGCTTTCGGACTTCGCGGGCGCGCTGAAGGACCTGGGAGCCGACGCCCCGCGGGTGCAGCTCCTTTTCGTGACCGTGGACCCCAAGCGCGACACCGCGGAGCTGCTGCGCGAATACGTGCCGGCATTCAATCCCACCTTCCTGGGCCTGCGCGGGGATGCACAGGCGACCGCCCGGGTGACGAAGGACTTCCGCATCTACGTCGAGGAACGGCCCGGCAAGACGCCCGACAGCTACACGGTGGACCATTCCTCGCAGGTGTTCGTGTTCGACCCGCAGGGGCGCCTGCGGCTGATGATCCCCGCCGGCATGGCGCCCTCGGCGATCGCCTCGGACCTGCGCCTGCTCCTCCATCCGTAGCGCCGGCAAAAAAAACGGGGCCGCAGCCCCGTTCGTTCGTGCAGCCTGCCGCCGCTCACAGCACCTCGGCAAGCTCCCGCTTCATCTTCTGCATCGCCTTGGCCTCGATCTGGCGGATGCGCTCGGCGGAAACCCCGAATTCGCCCGCCAGCTCGTGGAGCGTCTTGGGGTCGCTCTCGGCGAGCCAGCGCGCCCGGATGATGCGGCGGCTGCGCTCGTCGAGGTGCTCCAGCGCCCGGCTGAGCCCCTGGGCCTGGAGCGATTCGCCCTGCTCGCGCTCGAAGAGTTCCGCGGGGCCTTCGGCCGAATCGGCGAGGAACGCGATGGGCGTGACCACCTCGTCGCTGTCGTCGGGAGCGGGCTCGAGCGCCACGTCGCCGCCCTGCAGCCGCTGCTCCATCTCGATCACGTCGCTCTCCTTCACGTTGAGCGTCTTCGCCATCTGCCGGATCTCCCTGGGCGTGAGGGCGGCGGAGCTCGCCTTCATGCTGCGCAGGTTGAAGAAGAGCTTGCGTTGCGCCTTCGTGGTGGCGATCTTCACCAT
>JAAOZZ010000422.1 GCA_012274175.1 Betaproteobacteria bacterium | reverse complement strand
CGCCCAGAAGATCGCCGAGACGCCTCCCAGGATGTTCTCCGGGGTGAGCGCGATGCCGTGCTGCGGATTGAAGGTCTCCTTGACGGCGTAGAGCGGGCTCGTGCCGATGTCGCCGTACACCACGCCCAGGGCGAGCAGCGCCAGGGCGGCGGCGCCCTGGCGGGGACGGGTCTTGCCGGCGGCAGGCGGACCCGCGCGCGCGGCGGAAGGTTCGGTCATGGGCGCCGAGCTTAGCCCGTAGCCCGCGCCAGTGCCAGCGCTCGCCCGGAAGGCCTAGCGCGCGGGCGGCGCGGCCTGATCGCGCAGGCGCGGCCCGGAGAACCGGGCGCTGAAGCGGCTGCCCTTTCCCGGCGTGCTGGCGACATCGAGGGTGGCGCCATGGCGGCCCAGCGCGTGCTTCACGATCGCCAGGCCCAGGCCCGTGCCGCCGGTGTCGCGGGAGCGGCCGCGATCGACCCGGTAGAAGCGCTCCGTGAGCCGCGGCAGGTGCTCGGGCGCGATGCCGATGCCGCTGTCCTCGACGTCGAACTCGGCGCCGCCGGGCGTGCGACGCCAGGCGAGGCGCACCACGCCGCCCTCGGGGGTGTAGCGGATCGCGTTGCTCACGAGGTTGCCGAAGGCGCTCGAGAGCTCCTTTTCGCTCCCCAGCAGGTCCACGCCTTCCTCGGAGGCGATCTCGATGCGGTGCTTGCCGCCGGAAAGGGCGCGCGCCTCGGCGCCCAGGCGCTCGAGCAGCGAGCGCATCTCGATGGGCTCTTCCATCGGCGGAGGCGGCGAGGATTCGAGCGCCGAGAGCGTGAGCAGGTCCTCCACGAGGCGCAGCATGCGCCGGGACTGCTCGGCCATGAGGTCGATGTAGCGGCGGGCGGCCTGGGGGTCCGGCTCCTCGCGCAAGGCCTCGAGGAAGCCGGTGACCACCGTGAGCGGCGTGCGCAGCTCGTGGGACACGTTGGCCACGAACTCGCGGCGGACCTGCTCCATCTTGCGGAACTGGGTCACGTCCCGGGTGAGGACCAGGCGCTGGTCCTCCCCGTACGAGACTACCTGCAGGGAGAGCACGCGGCCGCCGCCTGCGTGGGGCGGCTCCACCTGGATTGGCCGCGCATGGTCGCCGCGCTCCAGGTACTCGGCGAATTCCGGAATGCGCACGAGGTGCGTGATGGGGGTTCCGGCGTCCCGCGCGGGATCGATCTCCAGGTGCAGCGCGGCCGTGTCGTTGCACCATTCGATGCGGTCGGCATCGAGGATCACGACGCCGTCAGGCAGCGCGCGCGCTGCCGCCCTCCAGCGCGCGAGGGACTCGGCGAGCCCCGCTTCCCGCCGCGCCGACTCCCGCCGCGAGCGGGCGAGCAGCGCGTGCAGGTGGTCCCAGGCGCCGTGGGAACGGGGCGGATCGGGCGTGTCGCCGCGCTCGAGCCAGCGGCGCAGCAGGTAGAGCTGGCGCAGGTGGTAGGCGAGTGCGGCGGCGAGGAGGCCACAGGCGGCGGGCCAGATCCACTCCACGTCCACGCCTCTAGCGCTTCGAGAGGAACCGGTATCCCGCGCCGCGCACGGTCTCGACCAGGTCGTCGTGCCCGCTCGCCGAGAGCGCGTCGCGCAGCCGGCGAATGTGCACGTCCACCGTGCGGTCCTCGATGAACACGTGGTCCCCCCAGACCTGGTCGAGGATCTGCGCCCGGGTGTGGACCCGGTCCAGGTGGGTCATGAAGAAGTGCAGCAGCTCGAATTCCGTGGGGCCCATCTTGAGGGACTTGCCCGCGCCGGCGACGGTGCGTGTGGCGGGATTGAGCACCAGCCCCTCGATCTCCACCGCCTCCTTGGACAGCTGCGGCGTGCGCCGCCGCAGCACCGCCTGGATGCGCGCCTCGAGCTCCCGCGGCGAGAAGGGCTTCGTCACGTAGTCGTCGGCGCCGCTCTCGAGTCCCGCCACCTTGTCCTCGTCGCTCGCGCGGGCGGTGAGCATGATGATCGGCACCTCGCGCGTGCGTGCCTCGTTGCGCAGGCGCCGGGCGAGGATGGGCCCCGACTCGTCGGGCAGCATCCAGTCGAGGAGCACCACGTCGGGCAGCACCCCCGCGATCGAGCGCATGGCTTCCTCGGCACTCGCCGCGCGCTGCACGGCGTGGCCGCTGCGGGCGAGGCTCACCGCGATGAGCTCCTGGATCGCCGGCTCGTCCTCGACCACGAGGATCGAGGCGGTCATCGGCCCAGCGCCTCGCGCTCCACTTCTGCGAGCGGCGTGTGGCGCACGTCGCGGCCGCGAACGATGTAGATCACCTGCTCGGCGATGTTCTTGGCGTGGTCGCCGATGCGCTCGAACGCCTTGGCGACCCAGACGATGTTGAGCGACGTGGAGATGGTGCGGGGATCCTCCATCATGAACGTGATGAGCTGGCGGATGATGGCGCGGAACTCGTCGTCGATCGCCGCGTCCTCGCCGATCACCCGCGCGGCGGCCGCGGCGTCCAGGCGCGCGAAGGCGTCGAGGGACTTGCGCAGCATGCCGACGGCGATCTCGGAGACGTGGCCGATGGTGGCCAGGCGCGTGTTGCGCACGCGCCCCGTCGCGTGCAGCTCGCGCGCCATGCGCGCCACCTTCGCCGCCTCGTCGCCGATGCGCTCCAGGTCGGTCACCGTCTTGGACACGGCCATGATGAGGCGCAGGTCCGAGGCCGCGGGCTGCCGGCGCACGATGATGTGTCCCAGGTCGTCGTCGATGGCGATTTCCAGCTCGTTCACCTTCGCATCGGCCGCGACCACCTGCTCGATGCGGTCGAGGTTCCCGTCGAGGAAGCCTTCCATGGCGCCGCGGATCTGGGATTCCACGAGCCCGCCCATCTGCATCATGCGCGAGCGGATGGCTTCCAGGTCCTGGTCGTATTGCTTGCTGATGGGCTCTGTCATCGCGGCTCTCCCGCGCAGGTTAGCGTCGTAGTGTGACAGTTCCGTGACCGGAGGGGAAAAGCCCTCACGGCTTGGCCGCCGCGACGGCGGCCGCGCGGATGCGGTCCAGCGTCGTGCTGGGCGTGATCGCCTGCGGATCGATGCGCACCTCGATCAGCGCGGGCTTGCCCGAGGCCGCGCAGCGCTCGAAGGCGGGCCCGAACTGGGCGGTGTCCTCGACGATCTCGCCCAGCGCGCCGAACGAGCGCGCGAACGCGGCGAAATGGGGGTTGTGCAGCTCGGTGCCGATCACCCTTCCCGGGTAGTGCTTTTCCTGGTGCATGCGGATCGTGCCGTACATGCCGTTGTTCACCACCACGAAGATCGCCGCGGCGCCATACTGGACCGCGGTCGCGAGCTCCTGTCCCGTCATGAGGAAGTCGCCGTCGCCGGAGAAGCACACGACGGTGCGCTCGGGCCGGGCGAACTTGGCGGCGATCGCGGCGGGCACGCCGTAGCCCATCGCGCCCGAGGTGGGGGCGAGCTGGGTGCGAAAGCCCGGATAGCGGTGGAAGCGGTGCAGCCAGGTGGCGAAGTTGCCCGCGCCGTTGCAGTAGATGGTGTCCTCGGGCGCGTGCTGGTTCAGCCAGTCGATGACGTCCCACATCTGCACGCGGCCCGGAATCTCGCGCCGGGAGCTCCACGCGAGGTAATCGGCGCGCGCTTCCGCCGCCGCACCTTTCCACGCGGGGCTCTCGACGGGTGGGAGCGCGGCGGCGGCCCGGGCGAAGGGCGCCATCGCCGAGACGATGCCCAGCTCAGGCTGGTAGACGCGGGCGATCTCCTCGGCCCCGGGGTGCACGTGGACGAGCCTCTGGCGCGGCACCGGGGCATCGAGCAGCGTGTAGCCGCCGGTGGTCATCTCCCCCAGCCGCGCGCCCACCACGACCAGCAGGTCCGACATGCGCACCCGCTCGGCGAGTACCGGGTTGATTCCGATGCCCACGTCGCCCACGTAATGATCGTGGCGATTGTCGAAGAGGTCCTGGAAACGGAAGGCGCACGCGCACGGCAGGTCGTTCGCCTCGACGAAGCGCTGCAGGTCGTTGCACGCCTCCCTCGACCACCCGCTGCCGCCCAGGATCACGAGGGGACGCTTGGCCCCCGCGAGGAGCTTGCCCAGGCGCTCCATGTCCTCGGCGCCGGGATGGGGCTCGGCCGGCGCGTAGCGGCGCGCATCGGCCACCGCCACCGATGCGGCGAGCATGTCCTCGGGAAGCGCCAGCACGACCGGGCCGCGCCGTCCCGAGGTCGCGACCTGGAAGGCGCGCGCGACAAGCTCCGGGATGCGCCGCGCGTCGTCGATGCGCGCGGCCCACTTCGCGAGCGGCGCGAACAGGGCCGGGAAGTCGACCTCCTGGAACGCTTCGCGCCCGCGGAAGCCCGCGCCCACGTCGCCCACGAAGAGGATCATCGGCGTGGAATCCTGGAACGCGGTGTGCACCCCGATGGCCGCCTGGGTCGCACCCGGGCCCCGCGTCACGAACGCGATTCCCGGACGGCCCGTGAGCTTGCCGTGGGCCTCGGCCATGTTGGCCGCGCCCGCCTCGTGGCGGCACACGACGAGCTTCAGGCGATCCTGCACGTCGAAGAACGCGTCGAGCACCGGCAGGAAGCTCTCGCCGGGCACGGTGAACGCGCAATCGGCGCCATGCACCAGTAGCTGCTCGACGAGGATGCGCCCCCCCGATCGCTGGTTCATTTCCGTGCCTCCTCCCGGGGCGCCACGAACACCTGCCGCACGGTGTAGCCGTGCTCGCGCAGCTGCTGCACGAGCCCGCGCGGTCCCACCAGGTGGAGGCTCCCCACGGCGATGAAATACCGCTTCCCCGACCGGTCGAGGAAATCCTCGATCTTCGCCAGCATGCCGGGATGTCGCGACCAGACGAACTTGTCCTCGAATTCGGCCGCCCCCTTCACCCGATCGTCGTAGCGGCGCGACACGTCGAGCATCATCTGCGGGTCGCCCACTTCCCATGCGCGCACCATGCCGCGGATCTGCTCGGCCGTGAGCCCGCTCGCCAGCGCTTCCACCGTGCCGTGGAAGTTCGTCGTGTTCTCTCGATCGGTGAGGGAATCCATGAGGCGCATCTGCGCATCCACGCCGTCCAGCTCCACCAGCGGCTTGTGCCTCGCCTTGGCTTCCTGGATGAGATAGCCGTCCACGCCGTAGGCGGGCTGGTAGCCCTGCCGCACCCACTCGCCGAAGACGAGCAGCGACACCGCCATGAAGGGCTTCATGCCCTCGACCTGGGATTCCGGCACGCCGTAGCGGGGAAGCAGGGTGAGGAAACGCGCGTAATCGGCCACGGGAACGTGCAGGCGCAGCGCATCGGGCGGCGTGTAGACCATGGCGTCGCCGGAGCGGCGCATTTCCGCCGCGTTGGTGATGTCCGCTTCCACGGCGAGCACGTCCGAGCTCTCGAACGCGTCCTCGACCGCGCGCGGCAGCGGGTACCAGTCGGCCTTTCCCGCGTGCAGGGTGCCGAAGAGCCACGCGCGATTGGTGAGCGAGGTGACTTCCCACAGGAAGTTCTGCGAGCGCGCCGGCACGGCCGAGAGCGCCGCCACGCAAACGAGGCAGGCGAGCACGGCGCGGCGTGCGAGATCGCTCATCGGGCGTTGGGCGACCATGCGCTCTTCGCCGGCTCGAAGACCGCCATCGGGATCTCCTCGTAGCGCACCTCGAGGATCTCCAGCCGCTCCTCGCCGCCGGGCGTGC
Organism: Betaproteobacteria bacterium; assembly: GCA_012274175.1. Lineage (GTDB taxonomy): Bacteria > Pseudomonadota > Gammaproteobacteria > Burkholderiales > Usitatibacteraceae > Usitatibacter. The sequence continues at coordinate 269 of JAAOZZ010000422.1, read as the reverse complement.
GCAGGCTCACGGTGTCGCCTTCGCGCGCCTTGATGAGGGCGCGCGCCACGGGCGAGACCCAGCTCACGTAATGGCGCGCGTAGTCGGTCTCGTCGATGCCGACGATGCGGATCGTGTGCTCCTCGCCGGCGCGGTTGGCGTAGGTCACGGTCGCGCCGAAGAAGACCTGGTCCTTGCCGTGGTGCTGCGAGGGGTCGACGACCTCGGCGATGTCGAGCCGCTTGGTCAGGAAGCGGATGCGGCGGTCGATCTCGCGCAGGCGCTTCTTG
>JAAOZZ010000421.1 GCA_012274175.1 Betaproteobacteria bacterium | reverse complement strand
TTCGCGGTCGTGGCCTCCGAGGTGCGCGCGCTCGCGCAGCGCTCCTCCCAGGCGGCGGGCGAGATCCGCGCACTCATCGCCACGTCGGTGGCGGGCATGCAGAAGGGAGCGCGCAACGCCACCAACGCGAGCGACAAGATCGGCAACGTGGGCGAGTCGATCGGCCAGGTCTCCGCGATGATCGCGGACGTCTCCGGCGCGGCCAACCGCCAGGGGCGCGAGATCGACCAGCTTTCGCGCACCATCGGCGAGCTCGACCAGCTCACCCAGAACAATACGCGCATGGTGGGATCGTGGACCGACCGCGCGGGACACCTGCGCCAGGAGGTGCAGCGCCTGGCGCAACTGGTGCAGCGGTTCCGATTGCCGCATTCGCCTGCCGGTCCCGCCGAGGTCGCCGCGCCGTCCGTGGAAATCGAAAGGCGCCTGGCCGGGCCGAGGATCGAGTAGGCCCGCTCCGCGGGACTACGCGCGGCCGAATATTCAGTAGTTGAGGATCGAGGCGAGCCAGCGCTCGGCCTGGGCGAGGTCCATGCCCTTGCGGTGCGCGTAGTCCGCGACCTGGTCGCGCTCGACCTTGCCGACGGCGAAGTATCTCGCCTCGGGGTGCGAGAGGTAGAAGCCGCTCACCGAGGCGGCGGGCAGCATCGCGTAGGTGTCGGTGAGCGCGATGCCCGCTTGCTTCTGCGCGTCGAGAAGGTGGAAGAGCCCAGCCTTCTCGGTGTGGTCGGGGCACGCGGGATAGCCCGGCGCTGGGCGGATGCCGGCGTACTTCTCGCCGATGAGCTCGGCGGTGGAAAGCCGCTCCCCGGCCGCGTAGCCCCAGTACTCCTTGCGCACTCGCTCGTGCAGGTGCTCGGCGAACGCCTCCGCGAGCCGGTCGGCCAGGGCTTTCACCATGATCGCGTCGTAGTCGTCGTTCTTCGCCAGGAATTCGTTCACCTTCGTGTCGATGCCGATTCCCGCGGTGACCGCGAAGGCGCCGACGTAATCGGCCACGCCGCCGTCCCGGGGTGCCACGAAATCCGCGAGGCACAGGTTGGGGTTGCCCGCGGGCTTCTGGTTCTGCTGGCGCAGGTTGTGCCACGTCGCGAGCTCCACCGCGCGCGACTCGTCGGCGTAGATCTCGATGTCGTCGCCCACGGAGCTCGCGGGCCACAGGCCGAAGACGCCGCTCGCCGAGAGCCAGCGCCCCTTCACGATGCGCTCGAGCATCGCCTGGCCGTCGCGCAGCACGTTGCGCGCCGCCTCTCCCACCACGGGATCCTCGAGGATGTCGGGATACTTGCCCGCGAGGTCCCAGGTCTGGAAGAAGGGCGCCCAGTCGATGCGGGGCACGAGCTGCTCGAGCGGGTAGTTGCGCAGCGCCGTGACGCCGAGCTGCCGCGGCCGCGGCGGCACGTAGCCTGCCCAGTCGAGCTTCGCCCCGTTGGCCCGCGCGGCCTCCAGGGAGACGCTCTTCTGCCCGGTCTTGCGCGCGTGCTGCTCGCGCACCTTCACATAGTCGGCGCGCACATCCTCCAGGTACTTGCCGCGCTGCTCCGCGCTCGAGAGCAGCGTGGCCACGCCCACCGCCCGGGAGGCATCGGGGATCCACACGGTGGGTCCCTTGTAGTGGGGCTCGATCTTCACCGCCGTGTGGGTACGCGAAGTAGTGGCCCCGCCGATGAGCAGCGGCACCTCGAAGCCCAGGCGCTGCATCTCCTTCGCGACATGGGACATCTCCTCGAGGGAAGGCGTGATGAGGCCCGAGAGGCCCACGAAATCCGCGTTCTCCTTGCGGGCGGTCTCGAGGATCGTCTCGCACGCGACCATCACGCCCAGGTCCACCACGTCGAAGTTGTTGCACTGCAGGACCACGCCCACGATGTTCTTGCCGATGTCGTGCACGTCGCCCTTGACGGTGGCCATTACGACCTTGCCCTTGGGCTTGGGCGCGGTGCCCAGGCGGCGCTTCTCCTCCTCGATGAAGGGGATGAGGTGCGCCACCGCCTGCTTCATCACGCGCGCCGACTTCACCACCTGGGGCAGGAACATCTGGCCCGACCCGAAGAGGTCGCCCACGACGTTCATGCCGTCCATGAGCGGGCCCTCGATCACCTGCAGCGGGCGCTCGAACTGCGTTCGCGCCTCCTCGGTGTCCGCGACGATGTGCTCGGTGATGCCCTTCACCAGCGCGTGCACGAGGCGCTCGCGCACCGTGCCCTTGCGCCAGGCGAGCTCCTCGGCCGCGTCCTTCTTCTCGCCCTCGAAGCTCTCGGCGAACTGCACCAGGCGCTCCGTCGCGTCGGGGCGGCGGTTGAAGATCACGTCCTCGGCGCGCTCGAGGAGGTCCTTCGGGATCTCGGCGTACACGCCGAGCTGCCCCGCGTTCACGATCCCCATGGTCATGCCGGCGCGGGTGGCGTGGTAGAGGAAGGCGGTGTGCATCGCCGCGCGCACCGGATCGTTGCCGCGGAAGGAGAACGACAGGTTCGATACGCCGCCGGAGGTCTTCGCCTGGGACAGGTGGCGGTGGATCCATTTCACCGCCTCGATGTAGTCGTGGCCGTAGCCGTTATGCTCCTCGATCCCGGTGGCGATCGCGAAGATGTTGGGGTCGAAGATGATGTCCTCGGGCGGGAAGCCCACCTGCTGCGTGAGGATGCGGTAGCAGCGCTCGCAGATCGAGGTCTTGCGCGCGAGCGTGTCGGCCTGGCCCTTCTCGTCGAAGGCCATCACGACGACCGCCGCGCCATACCTGCGCGCGAGCTTCGCCTGGTGGACGAACTCCGCTTCTCCGCTCTTCAGCGAGATCGAGTTCACGATCGCCTTGCCCTGGACGCACTTGAGCCCCGCCTCGATCACGCTCCACTTGGAGCTGTCGATCATGATCGGCACGCGCGCGATGTCGGGCTCGGCGCGCTTCAAGAAGCTGATTTTGGAGGGCGACTACGCCGCCGCCGTCGAGGTCGCGCGCCAGCAGGTCGATTCGGGCGCGCAGATCATCGACGTCAACATGGACGAGGGCCTGCTCGACTCCGAGATGGCGATGGACACGTTCCTGAAGCTGATCGCGGCCGAGC
>JAAOZZ010000420.1 GCA_012274175.1 Betaproteobacteria bacterium | reverse complement strand
GTGCAGGAGAAATACCTGCGCGTGGCCAACTACGCGGCGGGCATGAACCGCGACATCGAGATGATCGCCCACTCGTGCGGCGTGGCGCACCCGCGGCTGCTGCGCCGGGAGCATTGCCGCATCGTGCAGGCCAACGGCGCCACCGCCGCGCTCAACATGCTCTATCCGTACCCGAAGCCGAAGGCGAGCGCGCAGGTGGCGGTCGGCGCCGCGTTCCAGGCCGCCGAGTGAGCTCCGCGGCACTGGCCGACGGGATCCTCGTCGTCCATGCCGCATTCGTGGCGTTCGTGGTGGGCGGCCTGCTGGTTACCTGGGCGGGCCTCGCGCTCGGCGCGGGCCTCGCGCTCGGCGCGCGCTTCGCGCGCAACGCCTGGTTCCGGGGTGCGCACCTGGCGGCGATCGGCTTCGTGCTCGCGGAGTCGCTCCTGGGCCTCGCGTGTCCCCTGACCATCTGGGAAGACGCATTGCGCGGGACATCCCATTCCCGCGGATTCATCGCGCGCGCCATCGCTGCGTGGCTTTATTGGGATGCGCCGGCCTGGGTGTTCACCGCGATCTATTGCGCCTTCGGGGGACTCGTCGCCTGGACGTGGCTGCGCTTTCCGCCGCGCCGGGCCGGGCGCTAGCTACTCGATCGCGAAGACCGTGTTCACCGCCGAGACGAGGCCGCTGATCTTGAAGGGCTTGGTCACGTAGCCGTCGGCGCCCGGGGAGAGGCCGCGCGCGATGTCGGTGACCTCCGAGCGCCCGGTCATCATGATGACCGGCAGGCGCGTGATCTTCTGGTTGCCGCGGATGCGCTCCAGGATCGAGAAGCCGTCGGTATCCGGCAGCGACACGTCGAGGAGCACGAGGTCCGGGAGCGGCAGCTTGTTGAACTCCGCGTTGATCTCGGTGCGGTTGCGCGCGAAGCGGGTGAGGAACCCGGCCTTCGAGAGCACCTCGCCCACGAGCTTCAGCAGGTCCGAGTCGTCCTCCACCACGAGGATCGAGTACCGGCCGCCGTTGCGCGGGATCACCTTCTCCCGCGGCCGGCGCGCCATGGCCACGTAGAAGCCGGTGCGCGTGAGCTCGGGCTTGCCCGCGGTGGCCTCCTTGCGCGCGCTCGCCACGCGCTCCGGCGGGGGCGGCGGCGAGGGCTTCGCGGGCCGGGTGAAGTCGAGGTCGTCGATGTCGTCGTCGCTCATGGATTGGGTATTTTATGCCGCCCGGGGCGGTTGTGCCCGATGCGGCTCTCCTCCCCCCGGTAGAGCTTGCGCAGGTTGGCGTGGTGGCGCGCGATGAGCACCGCGGCCATGGCCGCCACGGCGCCGAGCACGGGGCCCGCGCCCAGGAAGTACCACGCCGCCGCGGGGGCGAAGAGTGCGCCGGCGAGCGAGGCGAGCGAGGAGTAGCGGCTCGCCGCCACCACTGCGAGCCATACCGCGAACACCGCGAGGCCGACGCGCCAGTCGATCGCGATGAGCACGCCTGCCGCGGTGGCCACGCCCTTGCCGCCCCGAAACGCGAGCCACACCGGGAACACGTGGCCCAGGACCGCGGCCAGGCCCACCAGCGCGAGCAGGTCCAGGGGTAGCCCCAGGGCGCGCGCCACCATCACCGCGGCCCAGCCCTTGGCGGCGTCGCCCGCGAGGGTCAGCACCGCCGCGGCCCGGTTCCCGGAGCGCAGGACGTTGGTCGCCCCGATGTTGCCCGAGCCGTAGCTGCGCGGATCGGGCAGGCCCATCGCGCGGCTCACCAGCACCGCGAACGGGATGGAGCCGGCCAGGTAGCCTCCCAGCGCGCAGAGAAACGCCGTCATGGCCATACTCTACAATACGCGCCCATGGATACGATCTTCATCCGCGAGTTTCGCGTCGACGCGTGGGTGGGCATCTACGAGTGGGAGAAGCAGCGCGCGCAGACGCTCGAGCTGGAGCTGGAGATCGGCATCCCGGGCAACGAGGTCGGGCGCACGGACAACATCCACGACACCGTGCACTACGGCGAGGTGGTCGAGCGCATCGCGCGGGAGCTGGCCGAGCGCAAGTTCAAGCTGCTGGAGGCGCTCGCCGAGCATGTCTGCGCCATCATCATCGGCCACTACAGGGCGCCCTGGGTGCGCCTGTCGGTGGCGAAGCTGGGACACATCCGCAACGTGCGCAAGGTCGGCGTGACCCTCGAGCGCCGGCGCGACCCGGGGGAGTGAGCGCGGCGTGCTGAAGTGGCTCCTCGTGCTGGCGGTCGCCGTGGTCGTGCTGAGCGTGTCTTCGCCGTGGCTCGCGCGCCGCGGCCTGGGCCGGCTGCCCGGGGACATCACCGTGCGGTGGCGCGGCCGCCTCGTCTACATCCCCATCACGACGACGATCCTGCTCTCCCTCGCCCTCACCCTGCTCGGGCGCCTGGTGTAGCGCCTCAGGGCTGCGCGTCGGGCTCGGTGAAGATCGCGCGATAGGCCGCGTAGGTCGAGGCGATGGCCACCGGGATCCATACCAGTAATCCCAGGCCGAACGGGATCATCGCGAGGATGGCGAAGAGCGTCATGACGATGCCGTAGACGAGGAACGACAGCAGGTTGCGGAAGCACGCGCTGAAGCTCTCCTTCATGGCCGCGGTGGGCGCGAGGCCGTGCATGATCACCAGGGCCGGGGCGAACCAGTAGGCGGCGAGCAGCGGCACGCTGAGCGCCAGCACCACCAGCACGCCCAGCAGGATCGATGCCGACGAGGCGATGATGGCCGACGCGATGTCCCGGGTGTTGCCCGTCATCGCCGCGGCGACGATCGAGAAGCCCACGAATCCCGCGAACACCACGAAGATCAGGATCCAGCCCAGCATCGTGAGCAGCCCCACCACGAGCAGGTTGCCGAAGCGGGTCTTGAATCCGGCCAGGAGGTGCTCCAGCTCGAAGTCGCCGCCGCGCTCGAGCGCGCGGCACGCCACCACGAACCCCGCGCCGATGACGCCGTTCAGGAGCTGGAAGGCGATGGATCCCAGCAGGGGCACCAGGTTCACCACCACGGCGACCAGCACCACGAGCAGGATGGACACGATCCACATGAGCGGCGCGCGGGTGAAGAGCTTCCATCCCACCGCGACCCACGTCCACCCTTCGCCCGCGGGGGCGCTGCGCCCCGGCAGCACGAGCTTCAGTCCTTCTCCGGGGTCCGCGGGTGCCGCTTGATCCGGTTGCGCCGTGCTCATGCTTTCCCCCGCTCGGTTTGCGCCGCTCGGGCGCCGGGTCCTGCGCGGCGAGCTTACTCCACCAGTGCCACGTCAACAAGGACGGGCGAGAGCACGCGCACGAGCTCGGACGAAGCCATGCCGAGCAGGTATCCGCGCCGCCCGCCGTTGATGTAGATGCGCGGGATGTCGAGCACCGAGCGCTCGAGGTAGACGGGCATGGCCTTGCGCGTGCCGAAAGGCGAGGTGCCGCCGACGAGGTAGCCGGAATGGCGCTGCGCCACCTCGGGCTTGCACGGGAAGATGCGCTTCACCCCGGCGATCCGCGCGAGCTCCTTGGTGGAGACCTTGCGGTCGCCGTGCATCAGCACGATGAGCGGCTCCCCGCGGTCGGTCTCCATCACCAGCGTCTTCACCACCTCGTGCTCCGGCACGCCCAGCGCGCTCGACGAGACTCCGGTGCCGCCGTGCTCCACGTATTCGTACAGGTGCTCGGTGCAGGCCACGCCATGCTGCGCGAGGAAGACGGTGGCGGGCGTGGCGGCGTTCTTCATCGGCGCGGGACCTAGAAGACGACGCGCACGAGCAGGCTCGCGCCGGTGAACACCAGCAGCGCCCCCACGACCCGGCGCATCTGCTGCTGCGAGAGGCCCAGATGGATGCGGGTCCCCAGCTTGAGCCCGGCCCACACGAAGGGCGCCAGCACGACGGTGCCCAGCGCGATCGCCGTGTGCAGGAGCAGTCCCGTGGCCGCATAGAGAATCGCGCGGGTCACGGTGGACACGGAGATCAGGGCCGAGGTGGTGGCGCGCACCTGGCTCTTGTTGCCCATGCGCCCCGAGAGGTACGTGGCGTAGAACGGGCCGCCGGCCCCGAAGACGGTGGCCGCCGCCCCGCCGAGCACGCCCACGGGCACGACCCACAGCCGGGAGATGGCCCGGTGCATCACCGGGTTGGCGATGCTGTAGATGCCGATGGTCATCGCGAACACGCCGAGCGCGAGACGCAGGTAATGGTCGGGTACGCGCACGAGCACCGTGGCCCCGATCACGAATCCCACGAACATGAAGGGGATGAGCCACTTGAGCTCGTCCTTCGCGAGGTGCTCCCTGCCCGTGGTGCCGACGAAGATCGATGATGCGCAGTCGAGCAGCGCCATCAGCGGCACCAGGTACGACACCGGGAGGAAATGCGCGAGGATCGGCACCGCGATGGCCGTGGAGCCGAAGCCGCTCAGCCCGAACACGGTGTAGGCCAGCACGATGACGAACGGCGTCAACAGCAGCAGCCACGGCGAGAGATGGCCCAGGTCGATCATCCGCGGGGGTGGTGCTTGCGGTGCAGGGCCTTCAGCCTTTCGCGCGCGACATGGGTGTAGATCTGTGTGGTGGAGATGTCCGCGTGCCCCAGCAGGAGCTGCACGACCCGCAGGTCGGCGCCGTGGTTCACGAGGTGCGTGGCGAAGGCGTGCCGCAGCGTATGGGGCGAGAGGGAACTGCGGATTCCCGCCTTCGCCCCGTGGCGCTTCACGAGCGCCCAGAACGCCTGGCGGGTCATCGGCGCGCCGCGCGCGGTGACGAAGAGCGCGTCGGAGTTGCGTCCTCCGAGGAGCTCCGGGCGGGCCTCGCGCGGGTAGCGCACGATCCATTCGATCGCCTCCTCGCCCAGGGGCGTGAGCCTTTCCTTGGCTCCCTTGCCCAGCACGCGCACCACGCCCATGTCGAGGCTCACCTGCACGATCTTCAGGTCCACGAGCTCGGAGACCCGCAGGCCGCTCGCGTAGAGGGTTTCGAGCATTGCGCGGTCCCGCAGCCCGAGCGCGGTCGCGGCGTCGGGCGCGGCGAGCAGCGCCTCCACCTCGGCCTCGGAGAGCGACCGGGGAAGCGAGCGCGGAAGGCGAGGCGACTCGAGGTCCCGGGCCGGATCGTCCGCGCGCAGGCCTTCGCGCACCGCGAACTGGAAGAAGCGCTTGAGCGACGAGACGAGCCGGCTCGTGGTGCGGGGCTTGGCGTGGCGCGACTCCACTTGCCACGCGAGATAGCTCTGCAGGTCGTCGGGTGCCGCGTCGAGCAAGGGCCTGGAGCGGGCTTGGTCGAGCCACGCGGCGAATTGCGCGAGGTCGCGGCGGTAGCTCTCGAGCGTGTTGCGCGCAAGCCCGTCGGCGAGCCACAGGCCGTCGGAGAATCGGTCGAGGGCCCTGCGGTTGGCCTCAGAGAGCGCCTTCATGCCCGAGCAGCCAGCGCTTGATGCCGAGCTCGAAGCCGTCCACCCGCGAGCCCATGAAGCCGCCCAGCGCCCGGTTCGCTCCGATCACCCGGTGGCATGGCACGACGACGGGTATCGGATTGGCGCCACAGGCTCCGCCCACCGCCCGCGCGGAGGAACGCAGCTCCGAGGCGAGCTCTCCATAGGTGCGGGTCGCTCCTGCGGGAATGCGCTGCATCGCTTCCCACACCGCGAGGCGATGGCGCGTGCCCGAGAGCTGCAGCGGCAGGTCGAAGGCGAAGGCAGGATTCTCGAGGTACGCCTGGATCTGCACGCAGGCGAGGTGCGCGATGGAGCCGCGCCGCGGGGCGACGGCCGCCACCGAGGGCGCGAGGAAGCGGATGCCCGTCACGTGCTTCCCGTTGGCGCTGATGCCCAGCGTGGCGAAGGGCGTGCGCACGCACGCCTGGAAAGCGAGCTTCGGATCGACGCCGGGATCGGCGCGGGTATCGCCTCCGTCAGCCATGGGAAGGAGCATGCGCGAGGGCGCGGATCTTTTCCAGCAGATCCGGTGGAACGGATACCCCGTCGCGCCGCGCGGCCTCCCGATTGCGCGCCCGGCGCTCGCCCGGCAGGCGCACTTCCGGGTCCTGGGTCATCGCGTCCACGAGCGTCTCCACGCGTTCGAGGTACACGTCGCTGCCCGCGAGCGCGGCCGGGTCGATGGCGAGGAACGCCTGGCCGATGCGGGTCGGCCTCCCCTCGGCCACGAAGAAGCTGTCGGACTCGAAGCCGTAGGCCGCACCCGAGAGAGAGCAGACCAGCAGCTCCACGATGAGGGCGAGCATCGCGCCCTTCGCACCCCCCGCCGGCAACATGCTGCCTTCGAGCGCGGCGCGCGCGTCGGTGGTGGGCCGGCCTTCCTGGTCCAGGGCCCAGCCTTCGGGGATCGGCTTGCCGTCGCGCGCGGCCACCATGATCCGCCCGCGCGCCACCGCCGAGAGCGAGAGGTCGATCGTGAGCGGCGCGGCGGAACGGCGCGGAAACACGGCCGCGATGGGATTGGTGCCGAAGAGCGCGCGCTTGCCGCCCCACGCGGGCATCGCCGCGGGCGAGTTGCCGAACGCGAGTCCCACCAGCCCGGCATCGGCCACCGGCTCCAGGTGGTACGCGGCGACGCCGAAATGGTTGCTGTTGGTGACCGCGACGAAGGACACGCCGTGGGCGCGCGCACGCCCGATCGCTTCTCGGCCCGCGAGCGCGCACGCCTCGAAGGCCAGGCCCTGGCGCGCATCCACGAGGCATGCGCCCTTGCCGTCGCGAGCCACGACCGGGACCGCCGCGCCGTTGGCCCGCCCGTTCGCGAGGTGCCCGCAATACTGCGGAATGCGGGAAGCGCCATGGGAGGCGATCCCATCCATCTCCGCGAACGCGAGCGCGCGTGCGGTGGCTTCGGCCATGGCCGCGGTCGCCCCGGAACGCTGGAGCGCGGCGGACATCGACCGCTGGAGCTCTTCGACGGGTATGCGCGGAGGATTCATGGGGCGATGAGGGATTGTCCGGGGTGGACGCGGGTGAAGTCCACCGGTTTCCACGCCACCTCGAAGCGATCGCCCGCGAGGCTCACGCGCGAGAAGGCGGAGGTGGCCAGGTCCCCCGTCTGCGGATAGTCCTCGCGGAAATGGGCGCCACGCGAGTCGTCGCGGGCGGCCGCTGCCGCGCAGATCGCTCGGCTCACCGTGACCAGGCTGGAAAGGTTGAGCCAGTCGTGCCAGGTAAGGTTGTAGCGAAGGTCTCCGCCCGCGACCCCGACGCCATTGAGCTCGCGCTGCAATGCGTCCAGCCGCTCCTGGGCACGTGCGAGCCCGGCGGCATCCCGCAGGATCCCCACGTCGTTCCACATCACGTCGTACAGCCCTTCGCGGATGGTCTCCACGCTGCCCTCGGGCCGACCCACCGGGCGAAGCGCCGCGGCGCGCGCCTCTTCCAGCGCGTTGGCGTCGGGGTCGCGCCAGGCGCCTTCGCGCACGGTCCACGCGGCCATCGCGTCCCCGGCGATCGCGCCGAAGACGGTGGAGTTCGCCACACCGTTGCCGCCCAGGCGGTTGGCCCCGTGCACGCCGCCCGTGTCCTCGCCCGCGGCGAAGAGGCCGTCGAGGGCGGTGCGCCCGTCGGCGGCGAACTCCACGCCGCCCATCATGTAGTGCGCGGTCGGCACCACTTCCACCAGGCCGCCCGCCAGGTCGAAGCCGCAGTCGGCGCAGCGCTCCACCATGCCCTTGAATTGCGCCGCGACCTTGGCCGGGCCCAGGTGCCCCATCGAGAGGTACACGCCGCCGTTGGGAGTCGCACTTCCGGAGCGCATCTCGGCGTAGATGGCGCGGGAGACCACGTCGCGGGTGGCGCGCTCGCCCCGCGGATCGTATTTCTGCATGAAGCGCTCGTTCGCCGCGTTGAGGAGGTAGCCGCCGGCGCCGCGCAATCCCTCCTCCAGCACGGTCCCGGTCATGCGCGTGCCCGGCCCCGCGAGCAGCCCCGTCGGATGGAACTGCACCATCTCCATGTCGCGCAGCGTGAGACCGGCGCGAAGCGCCATGGCGAGCCCGTCGCAGCTCTTGTCGCCCGAGGGCGTGTGGAAGCGGTACATGGTGGGCCCGCCGCCGGTGGCGAGCAGCACGCTCTTCGCCTGCACGAAGACGAAGTCGCCCGCGCGCATGTCGATCATGAGCACCCCGGCGATGGAGCGCCCGTCGGCCCCCTTCACCAGCTCCACGGCCCGGTGCTCCTCGAGGCGCGAGACTCCCGCGACCCATACCTGCTCGGCGAGCCGGTTGATGATCTCGATACCGGTGAGGTCTCCCTTGTGGACGGTGCGGTCGAAGGTCTGGCCCGCGAACGCCTTCTGGTGCACGGTGCCGTCGGGATTGCGGTCGAAGAAGCAGCCCAGCTCGTTTTCCAGCTCGTGCACGCGCTCGATCGCCTTGGTGACGAGCGTCCAGGCGAGCTCCTGGTCGGGCAGCCACTTGCCGCCCTCGATCGTGTCCATGAAGTGGCGCTCGACGGAATCGCCGGGCGCGAGCGCCACGTTGTAGCCGCCCTGCACCATGCGCGTGCAGCCGCACTTGCCCAGCAGACCTTTCACGGCGATGGTGACTTCGAGCTCGGGCGCGGAGCGCTTGGCGTGCAGCGCCGCGAAGAGGCCCGCGCCTCCGGAGCCGAGGATGAGGATATCGGTGCGGACGCGCCTCACGCCGCCGGGCGCGCCTTGCCGCCCGCGAGCCGGAACCGGAGATGCGCTTTCAACGGCTCAGGCCCGCGCCTGCAGCACCCACAGGCGCGCGATATCGGCGGAGCCGTCGGTGCCGTGCACCGAGCGCAGCGTCTGCGCCGCGCGGGCCCGGTGGCCGGCGACGATCTGGGCCTCGCCCAGCAGCAGCTTGGCGTCTTCGGGACGCTTGAAGCCGTCCTTCTTGATGCCGCGCTCGACCAGCGCGAGCCCCTTGTCGGGTTGCCCGTCGTAGACGTAGTTGAGTCCGATCTTCACGAGGTCGTTGCCGTCCGGGGCCGCGAGCGCGTTCTGCGCGTCCTGGGCCCGGGACTTGCGCGGCGCCTCGAGGCTGCGGTTCACGAGGT
>JAAOZZ010000419.1 GCA_012274175.1 Betaproteobacteria bacterium | reverse complement strand
GATCTGGACGAATCGCCTCCTGCATCGCCCACGGGACGGTGCTGCGGGCCCGGGCAGTTCGTGGGCGCCGTTCGTCTTCGTATGGGCGATCGCATGGTGGGTCTTCGCGGCACGCCACGAGATCGAGGCGTTCGTGCCCACATCCCTGCAGCTCAACACGTACATCGCGTTCTTCGCGGGCACAGCACTCCTCTTCTCCTTCCTCGCGGAACGCCTGGATTGGCGCGAGGCGGCGTGGCCGGCGCTCGCACTGCTGCCGGTGCTCCTGCCGTGCCCGCTCCTCGGATTCCAGGACCAGCCGCATCTCTTCTCGAATTTCGGCGCGGTCGCGTGGATCTTCGCCTTCGGCGTGCTGCTGCGCGTGCTGCGGTCCAACGAGCGCCATGCGCGGCCCGGTTACTTCCGGTTCCTCCATGGCGGAACGGTCCTGCTCGCGGCTCTCGTGGGTGCGCTCGAGCTGCATTGGATCACCGGGCATTTCACGGCGTACGGGACGGCGTGGTCGGTCGCCTCGGTCGTGGTGGTTCCCGCGCTCCTCGTGATCGCGATCTCGAGCGCGCGTGCCGACACGCTCTGGCCGGTGGTCGCGCAGCCGCGGGCCTATCGCGTGGGCGCCGTGGTCCCGATCGCGTTCGCCTTGCTCGTGTGGGTGCTGTACGCGAACCTCACCCACGACGGCGCGAGCTATCCGCTGCCCTACATGCCGCTGCTCAATGCCCTGGACCTGGGGCATATCCTCGTGGGGTTGGCGCTTTTCGCCGCGTGGCTCGCGTGGGGCCGCGCGACATACGAGCTGCCGGGATATCTTCGCGGCCGCCTTCCCGCGGGCATCGCAACCGCGGCGGTCTTCCTCTGGCTCAACGGCGTGCTCCTGCGGACACTGCACCATTGGGCCGACATTCCCTACGATGTCGATCACATGAAGCGCTCGGTGCTCGCGCAAGCCGCGCTTTCGATCTTCTGGTCGCTCATCGCGCTCTCCCTCATGGTCGCCGCAACGCGCAAGGCGTGGCGAGCGACGTGGCTCCTGGGAGCCGCGCTCATGGCAGTGGTGGTCGTGAAGCTCTTCGTGGTGGACCTGTCCCACGTGGGAGGGATCGAGCGCATCGTCTCGTTCATCGCGGTGGGACTGCTCATGCTCGTAGTCGGCTATTTCGCGCCGGTGCCGCCGCGTTCCGGGCGGGAAGCGCCATGAAGCGCTTCGCGGCGCTCGCGACGTGCCTCGCCCTGCACGCGATGGCCGAGAGCCCGGCCGATTTCGCTTCCGGCGCGCCGCTCACCGTCTCCGGAGGCGACGCCCTGCAGCGCTTCGCCCTTCCGTTCGAAGCGTACCGCGACGCGCGGCGCGACCTCGCCGACGTGCGCGTGTTCAACGGCCGCGGCGAGGCGGTTCCGATCGCACGGGCGGCGGAGCCCGAGATCACGCGCGAGGCGCCACACATGGTGGAGCTTCCCCGATTCGCGGTCACAGGGCGCGGTGCTGAAATCGCATCGGGCGCGCAGGTGACCGTACGCACGGACGATGGAACGCTCATCGCGGTGCACGGGAAGAGGGCGGTGCGGCAGGCGGCCCCCGTCGCGTGGCTGCTCGACGCGAGCCAGGTGAGGGATCCGCTCGGCGCGCTCGTCCTCGACTGGGATGCGCGGCCCGGCTCGGAAGTCGTGCGGGTGACGGTGGAAGCGAGCGACGACCTGCAGGCGTGGCGGCACGCGGGCACGGCATCGCTCGTGCGCTTGGCGGAGGGCGGGCACCAGCTCGAGCAGCCGCGGGTCGCGATCCTCTCCTCGAAGGCCCGTTACTACCGCGTGACGTGGGGCGGCGCTGCGTTCGCGCTGCGCGGTGCGCAAGGCGAGATCGTGCGCGCGGTGCAGGCACCCGAGCGGGCCGTGGCGCGCGTGCAAGGGGTCGCGGGTACCAAGGCGGGCGAGTTCACCTACGACCTGGGAGCGCGCCTGCCGGTGGAGGCGGTGCGCGTGGTGCCCGCGGAGCCCAACTCGGTCGCGACCTTTACGCTGCTCGCGCGCGACACACCCGGCGGCGATTGGCGCGCCGTGCGCACCGCGGTGTTCTATCGCCTGACGCGCGACGGCGTGGAGGTGGAGAGCGCCCCCGTGGTGACCGGTCGCACGCTGGCTCGGGAATGGATGGTGCGCGTGGATCCGCAGTCGGGCGGCATCGGGGCCGCACCACCTGCACTCGAAGCGCGCTGGCGCCGGGATCCCGTGGTCTTCGTCGCGCGCGGCGAGGCCCCGTTCCGCCTCGTATTCGGCGATCCCGACGCGAAACCTGCGTGGGTTTCTGTCGCGAGCCTCGTGCCGGGATACAAGCGCGGCGACGAAGCGAAGCTCGCCGAGGCCGGAGTGGGTGCGGTGCAGTCGGGCAAGGTGCGCACGTCTGGGTGGCCCGAGTGGGCGGCCAATCTGGGTCCGCGCAAGCTGGCGCTCTGGGCGGTGCTGCTGGGCGCGGTCGCCGTCCTGGGCTTCATGGCGTGGCGGCTCACGAAGCAGACGAGTGCGCCGCCGCGGGAGCGAGGGAAGTAGGCGCCATTAGGGCACAAACCCGATCGGCCGCTTCGGCTTGGCGGGCGGCGCCATCAGCTCGCGAATCGCATCGAAGACCGCCTTGAACTGGGCGTCGTACTTTCGCTCCAGGGCGTCGAGCTGTCGAGCGAGGTCGGCATTCGCCGAGAGCAGCAGTCGCAGCCGCACGAAGGCTCGCATGATCTCGATGTTCACCATGATCGCGCGCTTGCTGTTGAGGACGCTCGACAGCATCGCCACGCCCTCCTCGGTGAAGACGTAGGGCAAGTAGCGGCGCCCGCCGTGGCTGGAGGCGGGAGCAGCGCCGGAACTTGAGGTGCCAATTTGGAACCTCAAGTTGTCGACCTCGTCGGCGGTGAGTTGGAACATGAAGTCCTCCGGAAAGCGATCGGAGTTGCGCTTCACGGCCTGGTTGAACACCTTCGTTTCCACGCCATACAACTCGGCTAGGTCCCTGTCGAGCAGCACCTTTTCGCCTCGCACGAAGACGATTCTCTCCTCGATGGGACGGGGAACCAAGGCGGATCGGGTCATGCCGGCATCGTGGCGTACGCCAGGCTCACTGGATGAGCCCGGCCAACTTGAGGTCACAGATTGTGACCTCAAGTCAGCAAGCTATTGGACCGTATCGAGCGGCACGAACTTTCGAAGCGCCGCTTCGACGCTCGTCCGCCGGTAATCACCATCCGAGCCAGCGCGCACGCCCGCGCAACCTCTCCCAGGGCTTCAGGCCCTGCGCGGTTGCGGTGGGCGAGGGCTCGAGCTGCGCGACGGCTTTCCCGCGCCGCGTGATCGTCACGGGCTTGCCGGTCGCTTCGACGCGCCGGATGAGCTCCAGGCAGCGTTGCTTGAACTGGGTGACCGAAATGTCCATTTCGAAAGTAAATATGGCCAATTTGGGGCGCTCAACTGGCGGGATGGATTCTCCTTCCAACGCGCTCACGAACGGTTCCGCGGACGGACATCGCCGATGCCCCTTTCACCAGCTACGCCGACAACTTGATCGGTTCGACCTTCGGCCGCGGCTTGCGGGAGGCCTTCCAAAGGTCGTGCGAGGCCTGCATCTGAAGCCAGGACTCCGCGCTGCCGCCTAGCGCAGCCGCAAGCCTGAGCGCCATGTCCGCACTCACGGCGGCGCGGCCGTTCACCACCCGCGAAAGTGCCACGCGCGAGACGCGAAGCCTTCGGGCGAACTCGCTCACAGTCAGCCCCCCGGCTCCCAGGACCGTATCACGGAGCACTTCACCGGGATGGGCTGGATTGTGCATTCGCTTGATCATGGGTTCTTGCCTGTGCATTCAGTGGGCCCCTTGTGCCTGAAGCTTCGGATCATGGGCGAGTGTATAGCATAGCGATACAGCTAGCAAGGAGCCACGCGAGAATGCGAACCATGGTGCTCGTCGGAAAGCTCACCACGTGAGCCGCCCTCGGCTTTAAGGTCACAATTTGTGACCTTAGACGAGTCCGCAAGCCCTTGATCTATAGCGTTAAGCCGGGATGCAGTAAACTCGCACCACCATGTCCGGCAACACCCTCGGCACTCTCTTCACCGTCACGACCTTCGGGGAATCCCACGGGCCCGCGATCGGCTGCGTGATCGACGGCTGCCCGCCCGGCATGGCGCTCACGGAGGCCGACATCCAGCCCGACCTCGACCGGCGCAAGCCCGGCACCTCGCGCCACGTGACGCAGCGCCGCGAGGAGGACCGCGTCGAGATTCTCTCGGGCGTGTACGAGGGCAAGACCACCGGCACGCCCATCGCGCTCATGATCCGCAACGAGGACCAGCGCTCGAAGGACTACGCGAAGATCGCCAACTCGTTCCGGCCGGGGCACGCCGACTACACGTACCTGCGCAAGTACGGCATCCGCGATCCACGGGGCGGCGGGCGATCGTCGGCGCGGCTCACGGCGCCCGCGGTGGCGGCCGGCGCGGTCGCGAAGAAGTGGCTGCGCGAGAAGTACGGCGTGGAGGTGCGCGGCTATCTCTCGCAGCTCGGGCCCAACCGCGTGGACTTCAAGTCGTGGGACGACGTGGGCGCGGAGGGCAACCCGTTCTTCGTGGCCGACGCCTCGCGCGTGGCCGAGCTCGAGGCGTACATGGACAAGCTGCGCAAATCGGGCGAGAGCGTGGGTGCTCGGTTGACGGTCGTTGCTACGGGTGTCCCCTCAGGCTGGGGCGAGCCTATCTATGGACGGCTCGACGCGGACATCGCCCAGGTGATGATGGGCATCAATGCGGTGAAGGGCGTGGAGATCGGGGCGGGGTTTCGTTCGGTCGAGCAGCTCGGGACCGAGCACTCCGACGAGATGACGCCCGATGGGTTCCTCTCCAACAACGCCGGTGGGATTCTCGGCGGGATATCCACCGGTCAAGACGTTGTGGTGTCGATAGCGATCAAGCCGACTTCGTCAATTCGCTTGCCGCGGCGCACGATCGACATCGAGGGGAATCCGACGACGATCGAGACGCACGGGCGGCATGATCCTTGTGTGGGGATTCGCGCGACACCCATTGCCGAGGCATTCCTGGCGCTGGTGCTGATCGATCATGCGCTGAGGCACAGGGCGCAGAACGGGGATGTGGAGCCGTCGGTGAAGGCGGTCCCGGCGCAGGCGGCGAAAGCTACGTCGGTTGAAGGCAAGAAGCTCGAGGATCCGGACCCGCAGGAAGCATAGGACTCCGGCGCGAACGAGCCGAGGCTAGTGCCAATCGACGAGTTCGAAGCGTCCTCCGCCCTCCGCGCCAGACTGAGCGCTTCCCCGCGGGCGACAAGCGAGCGATCTCGTATGGGCAGCGTTGCTCCTCGAGGAGAGGCGGTGGCGAGCCGCGGGAAAGCGCCAGGTGCAGCGCAGCGACACATTCTTCGAAGCCCGGTTGGAACTCCCACGCGTCGAGCGCGGCAAAGTCTTCGCGCAGCGCCATGCCGTGATCCTGAAGGCGTTGCAGAAGGGCGGCCCGGCGGACTCTCAGGACGCCGGCGACGTCGCGGAGGTCGTGCGGCTCGAACGCTGCAACTGTGGCGAAATCGAACAGATCACGCGCTGGGAACGTCGCGGCGCGATGCCAAAGCTTCTTGGCCAATATCTCGGCGGACGTTTCAACGAGCACGGACCTGCCGAGTATCGATTCCCGGCGCAGGGGATCCGAAGTGAGGGGGCCGCAGGCAATGAAGGCGGCTTCGCCTTCGGGGAAATAGATCCTCAGGGCTGTCGATTCCTCCACGTAGTCGACGCAGAGGGCTCCGACGGCGTCTTTCAGCCGGGGCGCGAGGCGTTGGAGCATTTGCGGGTCGCGCACGAAAATGTCCACACCGGCGCTGCGCCTGTGGCGATGCCGGCGCATGAGCGCGGAGCCTCCACCGAGGCTCCACACGATGCCTGGCTGTCCGGGGCTCTGCGCCGAATCGACGACGCGCAAGGCGCGCGCGAAGAGGCGCTCCCAATCCCTCATGTGTCCTTCAGCCACGTGCGGGTCCTCCTCTCGGTTCCCAGCGCCTCCGATACCCTGCGCACGTTTTCCACGACCCGGCCCGGCTGCGCCCACCTGCCGACCTCGTGCACGAGTCCCTTCAGCACGGCGACGGGCGCCTCCGCGAGCAGCGCGCGCAGGTGAGGGCGGTGCCGCGGGGCGATCTTGCCGGTCAGCAGCATGCGCATGAGCTCCGCCTCGGACAATTTTCCCCGGAAGCTGCCGTTCGCCACCGTACGCGCCATCAGCACATAGTCCGCGCGGCGCCTGTACACCGGGCGCACGTGCAATTCGAGACCGAGCTGGTCCAGTATCGCCTGGGCCTTTCTTACGCCGATGTCGGGGAAGAGGCCATTTTCGAGCTGGTTCATCGTCGTTCGCGAGATTCCCGCCGCGCGTGCGACGTCGGCCTGCGTCCGCCCGTGCGCGAGCCTTGCCCTCCTGATCGCATGACCCAATTCCTGCAGCCGCAAAGCCGCGCATCTCCGGAGCAGGTTAAATATGTTGAACATTATATGCCTTGCGCACATCGTTTGGCCATGGTCCCATTGCCGAAAGGACTGGACTCGTGAAGCTCACGTTGACTCTCACCCGATGGCACAAGGTTGCGGAACGGATCAATGCCGCGCTCAAGGTGTGCGAAGAGCGCAGCCTCGCCGCGCTCACTGCCACGACCATCTCGCCATGGAACAAGGAAGGTATCGAGGAGAAGGCGCGGCACATCGCCGGCCAGGCCAGGTCCGATCTCACGCTGATCGAGGCGGCTACCGCGGCGGTTGCGGGGATTCGGGCCGCATTGGCTCACCGCAACGCGGATCTCGGCATCTCGGCGCGTCTTGCCGAGGTGGAGGCTGCCAATCGCAGGGCAAGGCTTTATCGCGAGCTGATCGACAAACAGCGGGCCGATATGGTGAGGCCGGAGGACGTGCGGCACGTGCCGGCGATGGCCGGGACCGATGAGCCGTTGTGGCCGCGGCGCTCCGGCTCCGGGATCACGCTGGCGATCGCCGACAAGGCCTTGATCGACGAGTTGCGGGGGAAGCTGGCGCGCGAGCAAGCGCGCTCCCATGTGCTGCTCGATGCGATCGCGGATGCGAATCGGGAAAAGCTGGAGCTCGATCTGGCGGACGAGCTTCTCGAGATCGCGGGGCTCGCCGCCTGAACGGGGCGTGCAGCGTCCGGGTGCCGCGCCCGGACGCGTCCGACATGTCGTCGGAAGCCGCGCGCGGCCGGGGAGACGGAACATACGGAAACCCTCTGCAGGGAACCTGCACCGGTCTCCATATCCGGCGGCCCGCCTGGACACGGAACCAGGTTGCTTGACCGGGCGGGTGGTTGAAGGTTGCCGGTGGCGCCACCTCGGTTGATGGTTGAAGGTTGCGTCCGCCTCCCCGTTTTTCCTTCCGGCGAATCGATGAAGAAACGCAGACTGGTACAGAAACTTCTTGCCGAGCACTTCGGAGACGCTGCGCTCGACGAGCTCCAGGTCCTGCGTGCGCGTTTCCCGCACTGGATGCGGCCGGACGTCGAGCGCGGAGTCGAGCGTGCGCTCGCGGACGCCGGCGAGGTCCGCTCTTACGGGGCCCGGCATCAAAGTGATCGGTATTCCTTCCGCTTCTCCGATCTGCTCGAAGAGGGCAAGCGCGGCGTCGTGGTGGGCCCGCCAGTGCACGATGAGCTCGAGATCGGAGAGGCGCAACCTCTGCGTTGCCTGCAACGCGGCCTGTGGTTGTTTACGCGCGGGGAGGGCCGCTTCGCCCTGTTGCTCGACGTCAACGACTCGATGCGTCGATCCGGTGTGAGGGTTGAGATCGCGGCGGACGCGAACGGGAAGAAAGCGGCCGAGGCGATGCTGGCGTGCGTGCGTGCGACCGCAGAGCACGCGGCGACGTACCGGGGCAAGGTACTCGCGCCCTCGGAGGAGGAATATGCCTTCGATGAAGGGCCGATCACCTTGCGCGTGGTTCGGTGCAAGCCCGTCGAGCGCGAAGAGATCGTGCTCGCGCCCGGCATTCTCGAGCTCATCGAACGGAACACGTTGGGGTTCGCGGCGCGTTGCGAGCAGCTCGCGCGCCTGGGCATGGCGTCACAGAAGGGCGTGCTGCTCCATGGTCCGCCCGGAACGGGCAAGACGCTGCTCGTTCGCTACCTTACTGGCGCGCTCGTCGGGCATACGAAGCTCCTGCTTTCGGGCGACAAGCTCGCCTGGCTCGCCGACACGATCGAGGCCGCGAGGCTGCTCGCCCCCGCGATGGTCGTGATCGAGGATGTCGATCTCATCGCCGCCCATCGCGACGGACCCTGGCAGCACACGCCCACGGCGCTCGATCGACTCCTCAACGAGATGGATGGCGTAGGCGCGGATGCGCAACTGATCTTCATATTCACCACGAATCGTCCCGAGGTTCTCGAGCCGGCCCTTGCCGCACGCCCCGGGCGCGTGGATCAGGCAATCGAGATCGGACTTCCCGAGGACCGGGAACGGCGCGTGCTCCTGCGGCGACATGCATGCGGGTTGGCGATCGGCGAGGAAACGGTGGCGCAGGTGAGCCAGCGCATCGGGAAGGTGAGCCCCGCATTCATCAAGGAGCTCGTGCGGCGCGCCGCCCAGGCGATGATGGAGCGCGCGGGCGAGCGGCTGGAGGATGCGGATTTTGCGCGCGCGTTCGAGGACATGTCGGGCGCAAGCTCGAAGATCACCGCGCGGCTTCTCGGGGCCGAGGGCCTCGGATTCGTTACGCCGTGAGGCATCGACGGGGCTGCACTCGAGGAGTTCGACAATGGAAAACGGCAACACTCGAATCTTCATCGTGCGCGGCAAGCGCGTCATCCTGGATTCCGACCTTGCCGAGCTCTACGGGGTGGCGACGAAACGGCTCAACGAGAAGGTTCGTCGCAATCCGCAGCGCTTCCCACGCGACTTCGTCTTCATGCTCTCGGCGGTGGAGTGGGATTCCTTGAGGTCGCAAGTCGCGGCTTCAAAAGACGGACAGTACCCGCGCCGCAAGTTCCTGCCGTATGTCTTCACCGAAGCGGGCG
Organism: Betaproteobacteria bacterium; assembly: GCA_012274175.1. Lineage (GTDB taxonomy): Bacteria > Pseudomonadota > Gammaproteobacteria > Burkholderiales > Usitatibacteraceae > Usitatibacter. Next base: position 1,085 of record JAAOZZ010000419.1, on the reverse strand, counting down.
CCCTTATGGCCGCCGGGAGACTCAGCTCGAAGCGCGCCGTCGAGGTCTCGATCTACCTTGTGCGCGGGCTCTTCGCCATGCGCTCAACCTCAATTCGCGCTCTGTTCCACTCGGATCCCTGACTTGCAGAACGTCCTCGGAATCGAAGCGAACGTTGAGAACGATTGCCCTGACGAGGCCGATCAGGACGAGGAGAGTAATGAGCGGAGGGAGGCCTTGCGTGAGCATGTCCATTACGCGCGCTCCTTGAGCTCGACTTTGTGTGTTCGCAGCGTACGCTTGCCTTGCCGCTGCTCGGCAAGTGCGACGATCCCCTCGGCGATTCCGTCGAAAAGCTTCCGCTTCACGATCGGGTCCGGAACTCGTCTTCGAGCTTTTCCCTCGGTTTTCACTCTCAGGCGACCTCCAGCAGGGCCTTCGGATTGCGCGAGGCTATCTGCAGCAACGTACGCGCCGCTCCCGACGGAGACCGACGTCCCTGTTCCCATTCCTGGAGCGTGCGCACAGACACGCCGAGCAGCTGGGCGAACCGCGCCTGCGAAAGCCCCGTCCCTTCCCGTATCTGCGTCACCGAGGGCAGATGGGTGACCCGACCAGTCTCGCCGCGCTTGAGCTCGATGATGCCCTCGAGGATTTCGCGGCCAATATCACGTTTCGCCTTATCCATCGATTTCCTCCTTGATGCTGCGTAGGAGATGCGGCGCGATGTCTTCGGCTTCGCTTTTCGCATAGATCGTCAGCATCCAGATGATGCCGTGTTCGCGCTTGACGTAGTAGATGATCCGAACACCGCCCCGTTTTCCGCGCCCAGGCTGACCCCACCGAAGCTTGCGCACCCCACCAGATCGCGGAATGACCGTGCCAAGCTCCGGATCGCCACTCAGCTTCCCTTGAAGGTCCGCATACTCATCGTCCGAAAAGTAATCGCCGACGATGCGTGTGAAGAGACGAGTCTCGATGAATGAGAGCATTTCCATGATATACGGCACTGACGGAGGTCGTCAATGCGGCGAAGACGACTTGGGACGCCGATCGCGCCCTCATCCGCATCGAGGCCGCTGGATCCGGGAATCGTCAGGCGCTTG
>JAAOZZ010000060.1 GCA_012274175.1 Betaproteobacteria bacterium | reverse complement strand
GCGCTATTGTAGAGGCGCCCCCGCCAAACCAAAAGGGCCTCGAAATCGCTGCCGCCCTCGAGGCCCTAATTGGGGGCGTCCGGAGATTGCTCGGAACCGGGACTGTTCGCGGGCGTTGAGCGGCGACTGGTCGTCCGCTCCAACGCCGTTCCCGCTATTCCGGTTTCCCCGTTTGCCTTTTACTGGATGTCGAGCTTGCGCCCGCTCACCGCGGCCTTCTTCGGCAGCGTGAGCTCGAGCACCCCGTCGGTGAACCGGGCGTTGGCCTTGCCTTCGTCCAGCTCCTGGGGCAGCGCGAAACGGCGGGCGGTCTTGCCGAAGAAACGCTCCGTGCGCAGCCACTTCTCGCCTTCCTTCGCTTCGGATTCGCGGCGGGTCTCGGCGGAGATCGTCACCTCGTTGCCCTCGATCTCCACGTGGATCTCGTCCTTCTTCACGCCGGGCAGCTCCGCCTGGACCGTGTAGGCCTCGGGCGTCTCGCGCACGTCGACGCGGATCGGCGCCGGCTCGGCTTGGTTCTCCCACACCAGCGTGGGCCGGAAGAAATCGTTGAACAGGCCGTCCAGGCGGCCCACCAGGGGTTCATAGCGCATCATCGGATTCACGGTCACCTCCACTCGTCGTCGTTGATCACGGCCCCGCCAGGGGGCCACCCAAGCCTTTGCAGGGGCTGCTCGGCCCCTCATACCCGGGACATGAGGCCGGGGCATGCGCATTCAACCCCCCGGAGGGTGGCCCTGAAGTACCATCTGCGTCATGCGCGCTTCGCGCGCAGCCATCCCATCCCGAAGCAGGAACGTCCATGAAATCGTCCCGCGTCCTCATCCACTCTGCCCTGGCGGGCCTGGTCGCCGCCGGCGTATCCGGCGCCCTCGCCCAGGAAAAGGCCCCCGCGACGGAAAAATGCTATGGCGTCGCCAAGGCCGGCCAGAACGATTGCGCCACCGCGCGGCATTCCTGCGCCGGCAAGGCCGCCCGCAGCGGCGATCCCGGCGAATGGAGGTACGTGCCCAGCGGCACGTGCACCAAGCTGGGCGGCAAGGCCGCGCCCGACGGCGACCGGAAACCCCCCGGGCACAAGTAGCCCGTGGCGAGCCTGCCCCGGGTCCCGGCCGCGGACGGCGCGGGCGTGGGCCTGCGCGCGCCCCACTATCGCGCGCTGCTCGAGCGGCTTCCGCCGCTCGCATTCCTCGAAGTGCACAGCGAGAACTTCTTCGGCGGCGGCGGGCAGCCGCTCGCCTGGCTCGAGCGCTTCCGCCGCGAGTATCCCGTGAGCCTGCACGGCGTGGGCCTGTCCCTCGGTTCCGCCGATGCCCTCGACCCGGGCCATCTCGAGCGACTCGCCGGTCTGGTGCGGCGCTGCGATCCCTGCTTCGTCTCCGAGCACCTGTGCTGGAGCTCCGTCGACGGGCATCACGCCAACGGCCTGCTTCCGCTCCCGTTCACCGACGAAGCGCTCGACCACGTGGTGGGGAGAATCAGCGCGGTGCAGGAGCGGCTCGGACGGCAAATCCTGGTGGAGAATGTCGCGTCGTATGTCCGGTTCGCGCACTCGGCGATTCCCGAATGGGAATTCGTCTCCGAAGTGGCGCGCCGCGCCGGCTGCGGCGTGCTGCTGGACGTGAGCAACATCCACGTGAACGCCGTGAACCACGGCTTCGATGCCTTGCGCTACCTGGACGCCATCGACGCGGCGAGCGTGAGCGAGATCCACCTGGGGGGCCACGAGGCGGCCGGATGGGGGCTCATCGACAGCCACGCAGCCGCAGTGGCCCCGGACGTGTGGACGCTCTACGAGGCGGCGCTCGCGCGTTTCGGACCTCGCCCGACGCTCGTGGAATGGGATGCCGGGATCCCGGAGCCCGACGTGCTGCTGGGCGAAGCGGCGCAAGCGAAATCGCGCCTCGCGCGGGCCGCGGCGGCCGCGACGCCGATGGGGGAGCCATGAGCGAACTTGCGCGGTTGCAGCGGACCTTCCTTGCCGCGCTGCGCGGCGAGGGGGATGGCGAGCTCGCACCGCACCTCATCGCCGGTAGCCACGTGCAGGCTTGCCTCTGCGTATACCGCGACGGCATGGGTGCGGCATGGCACGACGAACTGGCGGATACCTACCCGGTCGTGCGCCGGCTGGTCGGCCCCGATTTCTTCCGCGAGATGGCGGGCCGGTACGGGCGCTCGCACCCTTCTACGAGCGGCGACCTCCATGGCTACGGCGATCGGCTCGCGGAGTTCCTCGAGGGCTACCCGTTCGCGCGCGGCCTCCCGTACCTGCCCGATGTCGCGCGCCTCGAATGGGCCTGCCACGAATGTTTCCACGCCGCCGACGGCCGCGCGCTCGACGTGGCGGCGCTCGCTCGCGTGCCGCAGGCCTCCCAGGGTGGGCTGCGCCTCGGGCTGCGGCCCTGGGTGCGGCTCGCGGCCTCGCCCCATCCGGTGCTCGCCCTGTGGGAAGCCAACCAGCCCGGGCGCGACGGCGCGCCCGATGAACTGCGGGGAGCGGAGCGCATCCTCGTGGCGCGCGCGGACTTCGTCGTGCGGCCTTCGCCCATCGGCGAAGGTCAGTGGGTGTTCCTCGAGGCCCTCGCCCAGGGGCAGACCCTGCAGCAGGCCGTGACGCGATTGCGCCGGCGGGGCTTGCACGAAACCTTCGGCGAGCTCCTCATGGCCTGCGCCTCGGCGGGGCTCCTCGCCGGCCCCACGGGCTTCAGCGGTGAAGGGGAGCGGTGACGTCGAGCGCGATGCGCCAGGCGCCCGATTCCAGCCGCCATATCCGCAGGTACTGTCCGAGCGGCACGCCGGGCGCGCTCGCCTCGGCGTAGCTTCCCCGCGCGTAGCCGAAGTCGCCCGAGCGGGCCGTCTCGATGCGCTCCGCCTTCCACGCGAACGGGCCTTCACCCGCGGCGCTCGAAGCGAGGGCGGCCTGCCGTCCCAGGACGGGACTCGCGCCGCTGCGATAGATCCTGAGCGTCGCCGAGGCGTGGCGCCCGTAGGCGGCACGGGCTCCGTCGCGCAGGGCCTCTCGCGCGAAACCCGCTTCCGCGGCCTCGATGCTTCCCCGGGGCGCCCCGCCGCCCTCGACCGTCGATGCCCGCAGCGCCTCGTCCCAGAGCGCGGGTTGCGGGTGGGCGATGCCGATGTCCACCGCCACCTTCCAGGGGCCGCCGGCGGCTCGGCGCCACACCGAGACGAATTGCCCGTAGGCCGGCTTCTCCCCGGGATGCGCGGGATCGGTGACCATCCAGGGCCCCGTCGACAGCCCGAGCTCTCCCGAGGCTGCGACCTCGACGTATGCGGGCCGCCAGTCGAGCGCGATGGGCGGCGAGGGGCGCAGCGTGAGGTGCGCGATGGCGTTGGTCCATCCTCCCTGCACCATCACGCCGTCGTCGGCGAAATGGGCGAGGAACGCCGCGCGCATGCCCTCTCGCACGGACTGCGCCGCGAACGCGGACTCGGCCGCGGCGAGGGAAGTTGCGGCGTCGCCGGGGGGCGCGGTCCCGGGGGAAACGCAGCCCGCGGCGAGCGCGGCGAGGACGATGGTGCGGGCGATCTTCATCGCCCGGATTCTAGGCCGGGCGCGCGTTACGGTTCGTTCCGATCCGTGACCGCTACAGCACGTAGCGGGCGAGGTCCTCGCTTTGCGCGAGGCTCGCGAGGCGCGCATCGACGTATCCGGCGTCGATCACGACCCGGCGCTCGCCGCCTCCCGCGTCGAACGACACGTCCTCGAGGAGCTTCTCCATCACAGTGTAGAGCCGCCGGTCGCCGATGTTCTCCGTGCGCTCGTTCACCGCGAACGCTATCTCGGCCAGGCGCCGCACGCCTTCGGCGGTGTACTCGAGGCTCACGCCCTCCGTGGCGAGCAGCGCCTGGTATTGGCGCGTGAGGCACGCGTCGGTGGCGGTGAGGATGCGCTCGAAGTCGCCCACGGACAGGCTCGCCAGCTCCACGCGGATCGGCAGCCGGCCCTGCAGCTCCGGGATCAGGTCCGAGGGCCGGGCGAGGTGGAAGGCACCGCTCGCGATGAACAGGATATGGTCGGTGCGGATCATCCCGTACTTGGTGGTGACCGCGGTGCCCTCCACGAGCGGCAGCAGGTCGCGCTGCACGCCCTGGCGCGAGACGTCCGCGCCCTGCAGCTCCCCGCGGCTCGCGATCTTGTCGATCTCGTCGATGAACACGATGCCGTCCTGCTCCACCGCGCGCAGCGCCTTGAAGCGGATCTCCTCCTCGTTCACGAGCTTGGCCGCTTCCTCGTCGGTGAGCAGGCGCAGCGCCTCGTGGATCTTCAGCGCTCGGCGCTTGCGCCGGGCCCCTCCCATGGTCTGGAACATGCCCTGGATCTGCTGCGTGAGCTCCTCCATGCCCGGCGGGGCGAGGATCTCCATGTTCGCCGCGCCCTGCGCCACGTCGATCTCGATCTCCTTGTCGTCGAGCTTGCCCTCCCGCAGCAGCTTGCGGAAGCGCTGGCGCGTGGAGTTGGCGTCGTGGCCCTCGGCGGCGGGCACGCCCGGGAGCAGCGCGTCGAGCACCCGGTCCTCGCCCGCGTCCTCGGCGCGCGGGCGCACCTTGTGCATCTCCTGCTCGCGGGTCGACTTCACCGCGATCTCCGCCAGGTCGCGGATGATGGAGTCCACGTCGCGCCCGACGTAGCCCACTTCGGTGAACTTCGTCGCCTCGACCTTGATGAAGGGGGCGTTCGCGAGGCGAGCGAGCCGGCGTGCGATCTCCGTCTTGCCCACGCCCGTGGGCCCGATCATGAGGATGTTCTTGGGCGTGATCTCGGCGCGCAGGGGTTCGGCCACCTGGGCGCGGCGCCAGCGGTTGCGCAGCGCGATCGCCACCGCGCGCTTCGCGTCGGCCTGGCCCACGATGAACTTGTCCAGCTCGTGGACGATCTCCTGGGGCGTCATCATGGACGCGGGCTCGGCGACAGGTTCGAGGGGAGTGGGGTCGGCGTTCACAGCGTCTCGATCACGTGGTTCTGGTTGGTGTAGATGCACAGCTCGCCCGCGATGGCGAGCGAGCGCTTGACGATCTCCGCGGGCTCGAGCTCGGAAGCCTCGAGCAGCGCCATCGCCGCGGCCTGGGCGAAGCCGCCGCCGCTGCCGATGGCGAGCAGGCCGTGCTCGGGCTCGAGCACGTCGCCCGTGCCCGTGATGATGAGCGAGGATTGGCGGTCGGCGATCGCGAGCATGGCCTCGAGGCGGCGCAGCATCCGGTCGGTCCTCCAGTCCTTGGCGAGCTCCACCGCCGAGCGCAGCAGGTTGCCCTGGTGCTTCTCGAGCTTTGCCTCGAAGCGCTCGAAGAGCGTGAAGGCGTCGGCCGTGGCGCCCGCGAAGCCGGCGAGGATGCGTTCCTGGTAGAGGCGGCGCACCTTGCGCGCCGTGGCCTTCACCACGATGTTGCCCAGGGTGACCTGCCCGTCGCCGCCCATGGCCACGCTCTGGCCGCGGCGCACCGACAGGATGGTGGTGCCGTGGAACTGCAGGGGTTCGGAGCTCATGGGGGAATGCGGCCTTTCTCGGATTCTGGCCCTCGGGCCCCGGTACATGCCGCCGAAATCGCTTTTTTCAAGCGAGGGATTTCAGTTGGACTTGCGGCGCACCAGGATGGCGTAGCGGTTCACGCCGAGGGCCTCCAGCAGGGCCGCGTTCAGCTCGTTCAGGTTGGCGAGGATCACGCGCTTGCCGGCGAGCTGGATCGCCTTCACCACGTCGAAGAATGCGCTGGTGAAGGCGAAATCGACACGCAGGACCTTGTTCATGTCGACCGTGACCTCCGAGCGGGTGGCGGCGTAGGCGTTGAGCTCCGCGACCTGGTTGGCGCTCGCCGCCGACAGCACGCCCTTCAGCGCGTACCCCGACTCGTGGGACGGCGGCTCGGCAGCGGCCTTGCCCGCTCCCGCGGCCTTCACCGCAGCCGCCGCGACGGTGTTCACGTACGTCTCCCAGCTCGGGGGCGAAATCTCGAACGCGACCGCGTATTCGAGTCCCAGGTCCTCGAACTCCGCCATCTTGCCCTGCACGATGTAGAGCTCGAAGAGCAGCAGCCAGTAGGGGCGCTGGCTTTCCGTGGCCCGCTCGTTGAAGGCCGAGCGCAGCACGCGCTCGAGCCCTTCGACGTGGTTGAACCACATCGGCACGTGCTTCTTGCGAAGGCGCTGCAGCACCGAGGTGAAGAGGGAGGCGTCCTCGGAGGTGATGGCGGCGACCTTCGCGACGTCGAGCCGCACGGTGCCCTGCGAGTCGGCGAAGGCGGCGAACTTCTCGATCTCGCCGGCGAGGTCCCCGGCCGCGTTGGGCTTGAGCGCGTAGAAATCCTTGCGGTCCCGGCTTTGAATGCGGCGCGGGTCGCTCGGCGCATCGCCGCCCTCGGCCCAGGCCGGCGGCGACTGCTCGAACTTCACCGAGAACAGCATCGAGAGCGAATCGAACTCGGCCCGGTCCTGCGCCGTCTGGTGCAGGTCGAAGAGCATGAGCCAGGCCTGCTTGTTGTTGCGCCCGGCCGTGTCCTTGATCTCGGACTTGAGCAGCCCCGCGGCGGACTGCGCGTGGTTGGCCGCGAAGAGCACGGCGGCTTCCTGCGCGACCGGCAAGGGGGCCGAATGGTATTCCTCGGAGCCCAGGCGTCCGGGCGTGCGCGCCGCGGTGGAGCGCACGTTGCCCGCGGGCGCGGAACCGGCGGCGGGACCGGCCATGGGCGCGTCAGCCTCGGGCCGCGGGATTCCCGCGGGCGGACGGGACCGGAGCCCCGGAAGCGGAGACGAGTGTGCGCATGGTCATGGGCATGTGGGCCTGCGGCCGCCTTATTTGCCGCCGGGGCCAAACCCAGTATAACCCCGTCACGCGGCGCAGTACGCGAGGCCTTCCTCGAACAGGCGCCGCGGGAGCTTGCGGCCGATGAAGACCATCACGCTCTCGCGCGTCTCTCCCGGCTGCCACGGCTTGCCCGGCGTGCCCCCCATCAGCATGTGCACGCCCTGGAAGATCATGCGCCGCGGCTCGCCCTGCACGTTGAGCACGCCCTTGTAGCGCAGCAGGTCCTCGCCGTAGTTCTGGACCATGAGGGAAAGGAAGGTCTCGATCTTCTCCATGTGCAGCGCCCGCGCGTCCCTCCACACGAAGGACTTCACGTCGTCGTCGTGCTCGTGGTAGTCGCCGGTGAGGAACCCGGGATCGAGCTCGAGCACGGCGTTCAGGTTGAAGCCCCGGATGTCGAGGATCTCGCGGATGTCGGCCTCGCCCATGTGCACCTTCCGCTGGTGCGCTCGGGGGTTCATCTGGCGCAGGCGCCGCACGAGGTCGTCGACCTTCGCCTCGTCGTCCACGAGATCGGTCTTGGTGAGGAGGATGCGGTCGGCGAACCCCACCTGCCGGCGCGCCTCGTCGTGGTCGTCCAGCGTCTTCTGCGCGTGCTTGGCGTCGACCACCGTCACCACCGCGTCCAGCAGGTACTGGCCGTGGATCGCCTCGTCCATGAAGAAGGTCTGGGCGACCGGGCCCGGGTTCGCAAGCCCGGTGGTCTCGATGATCACGCGGTCGAACCGCAGCTCGCCGCGCTTCCTCTTCTCGGCCAGCTCGCCGAGGATGCGCACGAGGTCGCCGCGCACCGTGCAGCACACGCACCCGTTGTTCATCTCCACGATCTGCTCCTGCCGGTCCTCCACCAGGATTTCGTTGTCGATGCCGGTCTCGCCGAACTCGTTCTCGATCACCGCGATCTTCTCGCCATGGCGCTCGGTGAGGATGCGGTTGAGCAGCGTGGTCTTCCCCGCGCCGAGGAAGCCGGTGAGGATGGTGACGGGGATCAGGTCCTTCTCGGACTGTTGCGTTGCGGCCATGGGGCTCACCTCGGTGGACTGGCGGACGGATCGCGGGTGAAGGAATCCAAGATGTGGGCGACCGCGGATTCTTCAAGGTCGCGGCCGATGAAGACGAGCCGGGTGGCGTGGTCGGCGTCGGGCCACGCGGCCAGGCGTGCCGCAGGATACATCGCGTGCTGCACGGCGTGCACGGCCCGCGGCCCGGGCTCGCCCGCCACGGCGACCAGGCCCTTCATGCGCAGTATCCGCTCGCCCATCCTGTCGCGCAGCAGCTCCAATGCCGATTCGACCGGTTCCCAGGCGAGGGGATCCTCGGCGCGCCAGACGAAGCTCGAGATGCGCGGGTCATGGCGCGGGGTCCCCGCGCGGGAGCGATAGGCGCCGTCGTTGAGCCAGCCCCGGGCCTCGGGCGCGCGCTCGCCGCGCCCGAGGCCCGCGTCGAAGAGCAGGGCCGCGTCGAGAGCCCCATGGGCGGCCCGAAGGATCCGCGCTCCAGGAGCGAGCAGCGCGAGCCGGGCCTGCAATGCATCCACCGCTCCCGCCTCGGCGCGGTCGACCTTGGTGACCACGATGCGCTCGGCGACGGCGGCCTGCTTCACCGCTTCGGGCTGCCGGTCGAGCGTCGCCATGCCGTGCTCCCCGTCGACGGTGGTCACCACGCCCGAAAGCGCGTATCGGGCCGCGGTGACCGGAAGCTCGACCAGGGTGGCGAGCAGCGGCGCCGGATCCGCGAGCCCGGTGGTCTCGACCACCACGCGGCGGAAGGGAGCGACAGCGCCCGTGGAGCGCTCGTGGTGCAGCTCGCGCAGCGCATGCACGATGTCCCCGGCGGCGCGGCAGCAGATGCAGCCGCCGGGAAGGGCCACGATCGCGCCGCTCGCCGCGCGCAGGAGCGCGTGGTCGATCGCCGCCTCGCCCCTCTCGTTCACGATGATGGCGGTGTCGGCATAGCGCGGATCGGCCACCATCGCGTTGAGGAGCGTGGTCTTGCCGCTGCCGAGGAAGCCGGTGAGCACCGTGACCGGCGTGACGAAGCTCGCCGCCAACCCCTAGGCCTTCTTCCCCGTGCGGCGCGCTCGCGGGTGCGCCGCGTCGTAGACCTTCGCGAGGTGCTGGAAATCGAGGTGCGTGTAGACCTGCGTCGAGGCGATGCTCGCGTGACCCAGCATCTCCTGCACCGCGCGCAGGTCGCCGGACGATTGCAGCACGTGGGACGCGAAAGAGTGGCGCAGCATGTGCGGATGCACGTCCACGGCGAGGCCGGCGGCGGCCGCGCGGCGCTTGATGCGGCGCTGCACCTCGCGCGCCCCGAGGCGCTTGCCCGTGCGTCCGACGAAGAGCGCGCGCTCGCCCGGGCGCGCCAGCGCCGAGCGCAACGGCAGCCATGCCGCGAGCGCGGCGAGCGCGTGCCGTCCCACGGGAACGATCCGCGTCTTGGACCCCTTGCCCGTCACGCGCGCCTCGCCCGTGGCGGCGTCGACGGCGTCCAGGTCGAGGCCGGTCAGCTCCGAGACCCGCAGGCCGCTCGAGTAGGCGAGCTCGAAGAGCGCGCGATCGCAGGCGCCGGTCGGCGCATCGTCCTCGACCGAGACGAGGCGCACGGCCTCGTCCGGCGAGAGCACCTCGGGAAGTCGCCGCTCGGCGCGCGGGGCGCGCACTCCCGTGCACGGATTGGCGCTCGCCTCCCGGCCCCGCGCGAGCCAGCCGAAGAGCCCGCGCCAGCAGGAAAGCGCGCGTGCGAGCGAGCGGGGCGACAGTCCGCGCCCGTGCAGGGTGGCGATGAAGCGGCGGATGTCGTGGGAGGTCAGCTCCTCCAGGGGGCGATCGGCCGCCAGCTCGCCGAGCAGCCGGCCGTCGCGCGCGTAGGCCTCGAGCGTGTGCCGGGCAAGCCGCCGTCCGGAGCGAAGGTGCGAGAGGTAGCGCTCGAAGGGACTAGGCGGCGTGCTCACGGACCGGGGTCACGAAGCGCCACAGCGCATGGCTTACGAGCTCGCCGATGCGCGCGAGGTAAAGCGTTCCCATCTCCGCATAGAATCGCCGTGCGTCTTCCGAGGCGAGCGCCACCACGCCGAAGGTGAGCCCGTTGCGCTTCAACGCCACGAGCGCGAAGGACTTGAGGTGCGCGGCCGCCTCGCCGAACCAGGCCTGGGACTCGTAGACCGCGTGGGGGCCGCAATACGGCACCGCCATCTGCTCGACGAACTGGCGCATCTCCAGGGCGACGGGCGAGAATTCCTTGGTCTGGGGATTCTCCTCGGCCACGTTCCACAGCCGCACGGCGACGTGGGGCACCGCGAAGTGGTCGAGCAGGTCCAGGTAGAGCGTGTCGAGCGCGGCGTCCAGGCTCGGCGCCTCGATCAGCCTGCAGGCGAGGCGATGGATCTTCCCGCCCACCGCGTCGTTCTCCTCGCCGAACTGGATCAGCTCGTGCAGCTTGTCCTCCAGCAGCTTCGCCTTCTCGCGCACCGCCACGAGCTGGCGCTCGCCGATGGACACCGCGCGGCCGCCGTGCGGGTGGGGAATCTGCAGGTTCATCAGGATGTCGACGTGGCTCTCGAAGAACCCCGGGTTCTGCCGCAGGAACTCGGCCACTTGCTCGGCGGTGGGCAATGCTGCTCCTCGCTCTCTTGGGCTAGATGTCGATCTCGCCGTCGAACACCCGCACGGCGTCGCCCGTCATCATAACGGGCCGGTCGTCCCCGGGCCAGCGGATCGTGAGCTCTCCGCCGCGGGTGGCGACGCGCACTTCGTGCTCGAGCAGGCCCCTGCGGATGCCGGCCGCGACGGCGGCGCACGCACCCGTGCCGCATGCGAGCGTCTCGCCCGCTCCGCGCTCCCAGACGCGCAAGGCGATGCGGCTGCGCGAGACGAGCTGCATGTATCCCGCGTTCACCCGGTTCGGGAACGCGGGATGGCGCTCGATCAGCGGACCCTGGGTCGCCACCGGGGCCCGATCCACGTCCTCGACTACCTGGACGGCGTGGGGGTTGCCCATGGAAAGCACGCTCACCTCCACGGTCATGCCGGCGACCGTGAGCGGGTAGACCAGCGCGGGCTCGCCCGCGAGGAACGGCACCTCGCGCGGATCGAACCGCGGCGCTCCCATGTCCACCGTCACCTGTCCCGAGGTTTCCACTTTCGGCGAGATCACGCCGGCGGCCGTCTCGACGCGAATCTCGCGCTTCTGCGTGAGCCCCTGGTCGAGCACGAAGCGCGCGAAGCAGCGCGCCCCGTTGCCGCACTGCTCCACCTCGCCGCCGTCGGCGTTGTAGATGCGGTAGCGGAAGTCGTTGCCGGCCGCTGCGGGGGGCTCGACCACGAGCACCTGGTCGCACCCGATGCCGAAGTGGCGGTCGGCGATGGCGCGCACGCGCTCGGGCGTGAGCTCCACGCGCTGCCGCACGCCGTCGAAGACCACGAAGTCGTTGCCCTGGCCCTGCATCTTGGTGAAGGGGATTTTCACGGCGCTATTTTCGCCTGTACGGGGAGGGCTCGCCCGGCGGGCGCGTCTTGAAGCGCTTGTGCGCCCAGAAATACTGGTCGGGCATCTCGAGCACGCGCTCCTCGATGAAGGCGTTCATGCGCCGCACGTCCGCCTCGAGGTCGCCGGTGGGGTAATCCTTCCACGGGGGATAGAACCGCACCACGTAGCCCTCGCCCACCTGGCGCGTCACCACGGGGATCACCAGCGCTCCGGTGAGGCGGGCGAGCCGCGGCAGCGCGGTGATGGTCGCCGTGGGCACGCCGAAGAAGGGCGAGAAGATCGCGTCGCGGATCCCGAAATCCATGTCGGGCAGGAAGTAGAAGGGCTTGCCGCTCCGGATCACGCGGATCACCGAGCGCAGGCCCTCCTGGCGGCTCACCAGGTGCGGGTTGCCGAATCGCGTGCGCGCGCGCAGGAAGACGCGGTCGAGCACCGGGTTCTTCTGGCGGCTGTAGATGCTCGCGGTGCCCGGATACTCGTGGGCCACCCGGATGCCGCCCATGTTGAGTCCGATGAAGTGGGGGGCGAGCGCGATCACGGGCCGGCCCGCCGCGCCCTCCAGGTGCTCGAGGCCCTCCACCTGGATCAGCCGCAGGAGCTCGGCCTCGGTGCCCCACACCATGATGCTCAGCTCCAGCGCGTTGCGCCCGAGCATGCGGAAGTGCCTGAGTCCCAGCGCCCGGCGCTCGTCCTCCGGCATGTCGGGGAAGCACAGCGCCAGGTTCACGCGCGTGACGCGCCCGCGCCCGAAGCGATAGAGGACGGCGCCCAGGCCCGAGCCGAGGGCGCCGATCCACGCGAGCGGCAGGAAATGCACGAGCCAGAGGACGAGCACGCCGAGCTGCGTGCCGAGCTTTCGCAGGAGGGACATGCGCGAATTCTACGGCGCGGGCGGCGCGCCGGCCGGGCGCTTGTAGCGGTTGTATCCCCACAGGTACTGCTCGGGACATTCGCGCACCAGCTCCTCGACCTTCGCGTTCACGATGCGCGCGGCCGCTCGGCGGTCCTTCGGCAGCTCCGATTCGAGGGTCGAGAGGTGCAGCGCGTATCCCTCGCCGCGCGGAAGCCGGCGCGCGTAGCAGAAGACCAGCGCGGCCTCGGAGGCTTCCTGCAGCCGCCCCACGAGCGTCATCGTGTACGCCGGGCGGCCGAAGAACTCGACCCATTCGCCCTCGCCCTGGCCCGGCACCTGGTCGGGCAGCAGCACGCTGCAGCCCCCGCGGCGCAAATGCTTGAGCACCATGCGCACACCCGCGAGCGTGGCGGGCGCCACGTTCGTTCCATCCGGTGCGGCGCCCTGGTTGCGGCCTTCCCGCAGCAGCTCGTCGATCCAGGCGATCTTGTGGGGCCGGTACATGGCCAGGATCGGCATGTGGGACCAGAGATAGCGCCCCGCCACGTCGTAGGCGCCCAGGTGCGGCGTCACGAACACGATCGGCCGGCCAGCCGCGCGCAGCCGCTCTACCGCCTCCCATCCGATGCGATCGCGCACCAGGGCCACCACGTCCCCGGGACGGAAGAGCGCCCAGGCGAGCTCCGTCGCGCCCTTGCCGATCTCGGCCGCGTTGGCGTGTGCGATTCGTCCGACATCCGCGGGAGTGCGGCATAGCCCACTATTGCGAAGGTTGTCCTGGACGCGGTGGCGGTAGCGCGGCGACAGCGCGTAGACCACGCGCCCCAGCACGGCGCCCAGGGCGTGGTTG
>JAAOZZ010000418.1 GCA_012274175.1 Betaproteobacteria bacterium | reverse complement strand
TCGGCGATGAGGACGCGAATGGTCATCTCAGCAAGGTACCCTCACCCGGATGTGCGTGCCACCCCTCGGCGGCGAGGTCATCGAGAACCTGCCGCCCACGGCCTGCACCCGCTCCTTCATGGACGCCACGCCGTGGCCGGAGGCGAGGGCATCGGACAGCCGGGCCGCGTCCATGCCCGCGCCGTCGTCGATCACCGAAAGCGTGCAGTGGGTCGCATTCTGGTTCAGGTGCAATTCCACGTGACGGGCTCCGGCGTGCCGGGCCACGTTGGTGAGCGCCTCCTGGGCCACGCGAAACAGCGAGCTCTCGATCTCGTGGGGCGGCCGCCTGGGTGAATCTTCGCCGTGCACAGCCACCTCGATTCCCGTGCGCCGGGCGAATTGCCGGCCATATTCCTGCAGCGCGGGAAGCAGCCCGTGCTCGGCGAGCAGGGGCGGACGCAACTCCGCCATGACGTTGTCGATCGCATCGGCCGTGGACTCCACGAGATCGATCGAGTCGTCCAGCCGCAATCCCATCTCGCCGGGATCGGCGGCCGCGCCGTGGTTCTTGAGGATCTCGAGATTGATCGCGAGCGCGGTGAGGTTCTGCCCCACGCGGTCGTGCAGCTCGCGCGACAGGCGGCGGCGCTCCAGCTCCTGGATCTCCACCAGCCTGCGCCGGGACTGGCGCGTGGCGTGCGCGGCATCGTCGGCGTGGACCGCCGAGACGAAGAGCGCCGTCGCCTGCAACGCGAGCGCGAAGGCGGCCACGGTCGCCGCGAGCCATTCCGGATCGAATTCCTGGAGGGAATCGACGCAGATGCTCCCGGGCGCGAAGCTCGCCGCCGCCATGCCGGTGTAATGCATCGCCGCGATCCCGCCGCCGATCAGCAGGGCGCTTCCCGCCCTCTTCCACAATGCGCCGGGGACAGCCTGCGTGCGCAGCCACGACGCGCTCGCGAGGCCCGCGGTCGATGCGAGGATCGCCATCGCGACCGATGCGGCCACCAGCAAGGGGGCGTACCTGATCGGAGGCTTCATTTCCATGGCCTCCATCCCGGCATAGTGCATGCTCGCGAATCCCAGGCCGATCAACGTGCCGTTCGCGACCCATCGCGGCATCGATCGGAGTCCGAGGCTGCCCTCGTGGAGCGCCAACGCCGACAGGACGACGGACAGCAGCAGCGAAAGGGCGGTGATGCCGAGGTCGTACGTGACGGGTATCGGCAAGCGAAATGCCACCATGCCGACGAAGTGCGTCGACCAGATGCCGGTCCCGATGGAAATCGCGCCCCCCGTCACCAGGAACCGGGCGGATCGGCTTGCCTGGAGTGCCGAAACGCGGGATACCAGCTCCAGGAAGGCGAAGGCCGTCGCGACCGCCATGGCGACGGAGAGGGCGACCAGCCAGCCGTTGTAGGTTCCGACCATCGCGATGTCCGTCTCCATCTTGCCACGAAGCTTCGGTGCATGGCGGGATCGAGAAGCCCGGACCCGGGTCTTTCGAGGCTTGCTGTAGGGAAAACCCTGAGGGGCCCGGAGTTCCCCCGGTGAGATACTGTCTTCCATGAATGCCTGCGAGCGGATATTGCACGTCGAGGACTCGCCGGACGATGCGGAGCTGGTGCGCTTCGCGCTGCGCGGTGCGCCCTTCGGGGTGGAGATCGTGCGGGTGGAAGACGAGAAGGACTACGTCGCGCAGCTCGACGCGCGCGTGCCGGACCTCATCATCTGCGACTACAACCTGCCGAGGTTCAGCGCCACGAGGGCGCTCGAGATCGTGCGGGAACGGGGGCTCGAGCTGCCTTTCATCCTCGTGTCCCACCACATCGGCGAAAGCGCCGCGGTGGTCGCGATGCAGCAGGGTGCGAGCGACTACCTGCCCAAGGGCGACCTCGCGCGCCTGCCGAAGGCGATCGAGACCGCGCTCGACCGCAGCCGGGAGCGCCGCGAGAAGGCGCTCGCCGAGGAGGCGCTGCGCAAGAGCGAGTCCATCCAGCGCGGCATCCTCAATTCGCTCATATCGCGGATCGCGCTGCTCGATGCCGAAGGCGTGGTGGTGGCGGTCAACAAGGCGTGGGAGGACTTCGACGCCGCAGAGAGTCCCGCCGGCATGCCGAAGTCGGTGCCCGGCGAGAACTACCTCAATGTGCTCGACCGCGTCGGCGCCACCCTTGGCGAGGGCTTCGCGGCGGAATTCCGGGAAGGCATCCGGCAGGTGATCGCCGGCGAGAAGCGCCTCGTTTCCGTGCAGTACCAGGTAAGCAACGGGGCGGGCACACGCTGGTACATGGCGCGCGCCATGCCGCTCGAAGGCAAGGGCCAGGGGGCGGTCGTGTCCCATCGCGACATCACCGACCGGATGATCGGCCACGTCGCCATGGAGAACGCCCATCGCCGCCTGAAGACCCTTTCCAAACGCATACTCGCGATCCAGGAGGAGGAACGGCGCGCCATCTCCCGGGAGTTGCACGACGACGTGGGGCAGACGCTCGCCGCGCTCAAGATCGGCCTGCACCGCCTGGCGCAGGGCGGCGCCGCCGATCCGGGCACCCTGATGAACGAGTGCCTCGCGAAGGCCGACGC
>JAAOZZ010000417.1 GCA_012274175.1 Betaproteobacteria bacterium | reverse complement strand
TGGAGGCGGGGGTCGGAATCGAACCGGCGTACACGGCTTTGCAGGCCGCTGCATAACCACTCTGCCACCCCGCCCGCGCGCACAACGTGATGAGGAATGCCGGGGGCCTTGATACGAAACGGGGGAAACCGGTTTCCTCCGATTTCCCCCGCGAAACTGGAGCGGCAGAAGAGTCTCGAACTCTCGACCTCAACCTTGGCAAGGTTGCGCTCTACCAACTGAGCTACTGCCGCGATGAGCTTGAAATTATAGCGTTTTCCGGTCCCGCGTTCAACCGAGCCGCGCGGCCCCTCCGCCGGAAAGAGCGCCGCCATCGGACTTGCTGCAGAATACCTCCCATCGCACGGGCCCCGCTCGGCGCGCGCAGGGAGAACCGTCATGTTCGATCGTCTTTCCCGCAGCTGGGGGCTGGTCAAGGCCAGCGCCTCCGTGCTCCAGCAGGACAAGGAATTGCTGGTCTTCCCGATGCTGTCCCTGGGCGCACTCCTGCTCGTGTTCCTGTCGTTCGCGGCGCCGGTCATCGGGCTGGGCGTGCTCGAAGGCCTGCATCGCGGCTCGAGGATCCCCGCCGGGTTCTACGCCATCGCGTTCCTGTTCTACTTCTGCCAGTACTTCGTGATCTTCTTCTTCAACGCGGCCCTCATCGGCGCGGCCATGATCCGGCTGGACGGGGGTAACCCCACCCTGGGCGACGGGATGCGCATCGCCACCTCCCGGATCGCGGCCATCGCCGGATACGCCCTTATCGCGGCCACCGTGGGCATGGTGCTGCGCGCGATCCAGGAACGCGTCGGATTCGTGGGCCGGATCGTCGTGGGACTGCTGGGCGTGGGTTGGTCGATCGCGACCTACCTCGTCGTGCCGGTGCTGGTCGCGCGCGAAGTGGGCCCGATCGACGCGGTCAAGGAAAGTGCGGCGCTGCTGAAGAAGACCTGGGGCGAGAACGTCATCGGGCGGGTGGGCCTCGCCGCCGCCTTCGGGTTCATCTACCTGGGCGTGGTCGGCTGCGGCGCGCTCTTGCTCGCGGGGGCCATTGTCGCGCGCAGCATACCGCTCTCCATCGCGGTGCTGGTCCTGACACTGCTCGCCCTGGGGATCTGCGCCCTCGTGCAGAGCGCGCTCACCGGCATCTACGAAGCCGCGCTCTATCGCTACGCCACCACGGGAGAAGGCACGCAGGGATTCGACTCGCAGGCGCTCAAGCTCGCCTTCGTGCCGAAGAAGTAGCTCTCTCGCGCGCCGCGGCCTACTTGGTCGGCGGCGCCGGCGGTGCCTCGATCGCTGCCTTGAGGTACACCACCATCGAGAGCAGCGTGATGATCGCCGCGATCCAGATCAACCAGCGCCCCACGTTCACGGTGTGGAAGAGGCCGAAGAGCACGCCATTGAAGAGCATGAACGGGATCGCCACGAGCTGGGAGACGGTCTTCACCTTGCCCAGGATGTTGACCGCGACGCTCTTCGATTGCCCGATCTGCGCCATCCATTCGCGTAGCGCCGAGATGGTGATCTCCCGGCCGATGATGATGAGCGAGGCGAACGGGTTCACGAGCCCCTTCTCCGTGAGCACGATGAGGGCCGCGGCCACCATCAGCTTGTCGGCCACCGGATCGAGGAAGGCGCCGAACGACGTGGTCTGGTTCCAGCGCCGCGCGAGGTAGCCGTCGGCCCAGTCGGTGACCGCGGCGCCGATGAAGATCCACATCGAGGTCACGTTTGCGGTGTGCTCGGCGAGCCACGATTCGGGGACGTAGAGCACCGCGACGAACACCGGGATCGCGAGGATCCTCAGCCACGTGAGGAAGAGCGGGAAATTGAACCGCACCGGCACTTAATGGAGCTCCTGGTAGATCCGCTCCGCCAGTGTACGGCTGATGCCCTCGACGCGCGCGAGGTCGTCGATGCTCGCGGCGATGACCCCCTGCAGCCCCCCGAAATGCTCGAGCAAGCGCTTGCGCCGTGTAGGACCCACGGAGTTGATTTCCTCCAGGCGCGAAGCGGTGCGCGCCTTGCCGCGCCGAGCGCGATGGCCGGTGATCGCGAAGCGGTGCGCCTCGTCGCGGATCTGCTGGATCAGGTGCAGCGCGGGGTGGTCGGGCGGGAGCCTGCGCGGCTCCTCCTCGCCCGCGACGAAGAGCTGCTCCATCCCCGGCTTTCTCTCCACGCCCTTGGCCACGCCGATCATGCGGATGTTGTGCAACCCCAGGTCCGCCATCACCGCCTGTGCGGCGTGGAGCTGCCCGAGGCCGCCGTCGATGAGGATCAGGTCCGGGGTCTTGCCCTCGCCATCGGCGAGCTTCCGATACCGCACGCCCAGCGAATAGCTCATGGCGCCGTAGTCGTCACCGGGCTCCACTCCTTTCACGTTGTAGCGCCGGTACTCGCTCGATTGCATCGCGCCGCGGTCGTACACCACGCACGAGCCCACGGTCGCCTCTCCCATGGTGTGGCTGATGTCGAAGCACTCGATGCGCTGCAGCGGTGAATCGGCGCCGAGGAATTCCTGCAGCGCCGCGACGCGCACCTCCTGCGTTGCCTGGGCGGAGAGGCGCTGGCCCAGGGCGAGCCCGGCGTTGCGCCGCGCCATGTCGAGCCAGGTGCGCGATTCGCCGATGGGACGGGTCACGAGCTTCACCGCCCGGCCCGCGATACCCGCCAGCAATTCCTCGAGGGACGCGGCGTTCTCCACCGCGTCGCACACCACCCGGCCCGGCACCGGCTGCTGCGCGTAGTGCTGGGTAAGGAACGCCTCCACCACCGTGGGAGCGTCGCTGCCCGAGGCGTTCTGGGGAAAGAAGCTGCGATCGCCCAGGTGCCGCCCCGAGCGCACCATGGCGAGCGTCACGCACCAGGTGCCCTCGCGCTCGACCGCCGCCACCACGTCCACGTCGCCCGCGGCCGCACTCTCCGCCGCCTGGCCCGAGAGGATGCGCTGCAGCATCCGGATCTGGTCGCGATGGTGCGCCGCCTCCTCGTAGCGGTGGGCTTCCGACGCGGCGTGCATCTTCGCCGTCAGGTCCTCGATCACATCGCTCTCCTTGCCCTCGAGGAACTGCTCGGCGTGGCGCACGTCGCGCGCGTACTGCTCGCCGGTCGCGAGGCCCACGCACGGCCCCGAGCAGCGGTGGATCTGGTGCAGCAGGCATGGGCGCGAGCGGTGGGCGAACACCGTGTCGTCGCAGGTGCGCAGCAGGAAGATCTTCTGCAGGTGCCCGATGGTCTCTCGCGCGCTCCACGTACTCGGGAACGGCCCGAAGTAGCGGTTGCCCTTCTGGTGCGCCCCGCGGTAGAAGCGGATCTGGGGAAACTCGTGTCCCGTGACGAGGATGTAGCCGTAGCTCTTGTCGTCGCGGAAGAGGACGTTGTAGCGCGGAGCGAGGCTCTTGATGAGGTTGTTCTCGACCAGCAGCGCCTCGGCCTCGGTGCGCGTGACGGTGGTCTCGGCGCCGGCGATCTGCGAGACCATCAGCGCGGTGCGCGGGCTCGCGAGGTTCCTCTGGAAATACGAAGAGACGCGCTTGCGAAGGTCGCCCGCCTTGCCGACGTAGATCACTTCCCCCGCGGCGTTGCGAAAGCGGTAGACGCCGGGAAGATTGGGTAGTCCCGCGATCAGCTCCGCGGGATCGAATGTGCGTGTCACGCCGAGCGGATGCGCGCCAGGTTCTCCGTGGCCGCGAGGTACGCCGCGTTGGCCTTCAGCGCGACATCGGAAATGGATCTCCCGCGCATGCGCTCGAGACGGCGCGCAAGCGTGGGCGCCACGGGCCGGCGCTCGAGGCCTTCGAGGAGGGAGTCCTGGGCGCGCGGGTCGTTGCACAGGAGCACCATGTCGCAACCCGCGTTCAGCGCCGCATTGGCGCGCGCCATGACGCCGCCCGCGGTGCTCGCCCCTTCCATGGAGAGGTCGTCGGAGAAGATGAGCCCCTCGAAGCCCAGCTTCTCGCGCAGGATCCTCTGCAGCCACGCGCTCGAGAAACCCGCGGGCTTCGCGTCCACCTTGGGGT
>JAAOZZ010000416.1 GCA_012274175.1 Betaproteobacteria bacterium | reverse complement strand
TTCACGCCCGAATACTGCGAGGACTGCGGCGCCCCGCTCTTCGCCAACGCCGAAGGCGAAATCGTCCACGCCGAGCTTCCCGAAGAAGCCGACACGCAGGCGGCACACTTCCACTAGGAAATCGGGGACAGACCCCCATTTTCCGCTCTGCGGAAAATGGGGGTCTGTCCCCGATTTCGTATCATGGGCGGATGGATGCCCTTTCGGAGGTACTGCGCCTCGCGCGCTTCTCGGCCCACGTGATGCTCGACGCCACGGCCCGGGCGCCCTGGTGCGTGTCGGTTCCGGCGAGCTCCTCGATCGCGCGCGCGCACCTGGTGCTCGAGGGCGGTTGCACGATGGCGGCGGGCACCGATCCTCCCGTCGCGATGCGCGCGGGTGAGCTCGCGTTCCTTCCCCATGGAGACGCGCACCTGCTGGGCAGCGGCCTCGACCAGGCGGCCACCGCGTTGTCCGCCCTGGTGCGCGATCCCCTCGCGGGCGAACTGGTGCCGGTGCGCCTCGGAGGCGCGGGAGCGCCCACGCGGTGGATTTCCCTGGCACTTTCCTGGGAGCGCCACCTGGCCGCGCCGCTCCTCGCCTGCCTCCCCGCCGTGGTGAAAGTGGACCTGCTGGGCGCACCCGCGTTCAACTGGATGACGGGCAGCCTCGGCCTGAACCTGTCGGCGAGCGACGCGCCGCCCGTGGGAGACTCGGCCAAGCGCGAGCGCCTCGCGGAGCTCGCGATGGTCGAGGCGCTGCGCCGGCACATCGACGGGCTTCCCCCGGGCGGGACAGGCTGGCTCGCCGGTCTCAACGACCGCTACGTGGGCCGCGCGCTCGCACTCGTGCATGGACGTCCCGCGGAGCCGTGGACCGTGGAGCGGCTCGGCCGGCAAGTGGGACTGTCGCGGAGCGCCCTCGCCGAGCGCTTCAGCCAGGTGATGGGCGAGCCGATCTTCGCGTTCCTCACCCGCTGGCGCCTTCAGGTGGCCGCCGAATCGCTGCTCGCCACGCCGAGGCCGGTGGAGGCGATCGCGCGCGAGGCGGGCTACGAATCCGCGGGCGCCTTCTCCCACGCGTTCAAGCGCATGTTCCGCAAGCCGCCCTCGATCTGGCGCAAGCGCGCCCGCCGCCGCGCTGTCTAGCGCAGCGCGACCCGGGTGCGCGAGGCCCCGAGCAGCAGGAGCCCGACGTCGCGCCGCAGGTCCTGCTCCAGCGTGCGGGATTGCGCGTCCGCGGCGTGGGCGTAATACAACGTCTCCCCGTCGATGCGCAGGATCCGGTAGTAGTCGGTGCCGTCGGGATGGTCGTGGCTCGTGCGCGTGGGCTCCACCACCCGGCGCACGCGGCGCTCGGGGCACTGCCACGCGTAGATGCCGGGCTTGCCGTAGTCGGGGCTCACCGAGAAGAGCAGCACCTCGTCCACCCAAGCCATCTCGCGCGTGTCGGCGATGTCGAGCACGAGCCGGGCGCGCGCGTACAGCCGCGCCCGCAGGTGCCCGTTGCCCGCGTCCTGCAGGACCTTCACGAGGCATTCGCGGGAAGGCGAAGGCAGCTCCGCGCCCGGAGGGGGCACGCCGACGCCGTCCTCGCGCGCGAGCGCCGGCAGCGCGGCGCCGATCGCGGCGAGCGCGATCCCGAGCACGAGCGCGCGCGGCCTCACGGCTTCAGCGCCCGGTAGAGGAAAGGCAGGGACACGTCCATGCGGTAGTCGATGTCCGAATGGTTGTCGTCGAACTCCTCGTAGCGATGGGCGATGCGCGCCCGGGCCAGGCGCTTGGACAGGATGCGCGAGCCGTACTGGATGTGGTACTGGTCGCGGGAACCGCAGTCGATGTAGATCCCGCGCAGGCTCTTCAGGTTGGCGCGATACCGCGTGACCAGGTTCACCGGATCGTTCGCGCGCCAATGCTTCCAGCGCTCCGGCAGCACTTCGCCCGTCTCCAGGTTGAAGGGCAGGCGAAAGCCGTTGGGAGCGCGCGGATCGGGGTCGTAAGTGGCGGCCATGCACAGGTTCATGATGCAGTGGCCTTCCGCCATGCTGAGCTTGGGCTTGCGCCACACCGCGTCGAGGAAGCGGCGCACACGGCCATCGTCGCGCCCGCGGTCCGCACCCCGCTCCATCCTGCGCACGTCCCGGGGCCCGTCCTTCCATTGGCGCGCGCGGTACTTCGCGAGCTCGTTCAGCGAATTGGGCCAGTCGTGCCAGTACACGAAGTCGAAGTACGCGTCCCCCGAGTGGTCCGCGACCGCGCCCCAGGTGGCGGGGTAGCGCATGCCGTGGATGATCGCGCCGTACCCGCCCGAGGACTTGCCGAAGCAGCCGCGATGCTCGCGCGAGGCGAGCGTGCGGAACTCGCGGTCGACGAAGGGCACGATCTCCTTCGTGAGGTAGTCCGCGTAGTCGCCGATCGCCGAGGAATTCACGTACTGGTTGCCGCCCAGCGCGGTGAAGCAGTCCGGCAGGACGACGATCGCCGGTCCCATGCGCCGCTCGTGCACGAGGCGCGCCATGCGCTCCGGCACGTTCTCGCTGAAGTTCTTCCACGCGACGTGGGCGAGCCCGGAGCCCATGAAGCCCACGAGGTCGTAGAGCACCGGGAAGCGCCGCCCGCGGCCGCGCGAACCGCCTGCGTCGTATTGCGGGGGGAGCCACACGGCGAGCTTGCGCACGTGGGGATCGCGCAGCGCGTTGTCGCGCAGGATCCTGGAATCGTGCTCGAGGAGCACGACGGTGCCGGGATGCCAGGAGGTCCGCTTGAGGCCCATGGGCACATGCTACAACAGGCGCGGGATCGCCCTCGGCGGGGAGTCGCGGCATTCGGCAGGCGGCGGGGCGGGCGCCCGGAAAACAAAAAGGGCGCCGGACGGCGCCCTTTCAACCCACTGCCGCAGGGCGGCCTAAGCGGCCACTCTTCGCTTGTATTCGTTGGTGCGCGTGTCGATCTCGATCTTGTCGCCGGTGGCGCAGAACGCGGGCACCTGGACTTCCCAGCCGGTGGCGAGCTTGGCGGGCTTCAACACCTTGCCCGACGTGTCGCCGCGCACCGCGGGTTCGGTGTAGATCACCTCGCGCACGATCGTGGTGGGCATCTCGAAGGAAATGGCGCGGCCTTCGTAGAAGAGCGCTTCGCCCGTCATGCCGTCCTCGAGGTAGTTCACCGCGTCGCCGAGGCTTTCCTTCTCGATGTCGATCTGGTTGTACTCGCTGTCCATGAAGACGTACATCGGATCGGCGAAGTACGAGTACGTCACTTCCTTCTTCTCCATCATCAACAGCTCGAACTTCTCGTCGGCCTTGTACACAGTCTCCATGTTGGAGCCGTTGAGAAGATTCTTCATCTTCATCTTCATGGTGGCCGAGTTGCGCCCACCCTTGTTGTACTCGGCTTTGAGCACGACCATCGGGTCCTTGCCCACCATGATCACGTTGCCGCTGCGCAATTCCTGTGCGATTTTCATAGAGTCATTCCGTATCGGTTTTCCACCATTCCCTGTGGCGCTGAGCTGCCGCTTACCTTGCCCGAGCATCTCCTGCTGCGGCGCTGAGCTGAGGCTTACCTTCCCCGAGCATTTCCTGCTGCGGCCCCGAGGTGCCGCTTGCCTTCACCCCGGAGCAATCCTGCCTGGTGGCGTTGAGCGGCGGCTTTGCCGTCCGCTCCAACGCCGTTCCCGCTCCCCGCAGCACGAAAAAGCCCATTATTTTAGCACGTTATCCGCAAAATCCACCAACTGCTCCGCGAGATCCCGCCGGGCCGCCAGGCCCACGCTCCACGCGACCGCATGGGCCTCGAACGCCTCCCGGTTGGATATGTAGGCGGACCACGCCTGCATCAAGCCCGGCCCCTGCGGTTCCGGAGATTCCGGCGGCACCCGACGGTTCCAGGCCTCCCACAAGGTCGTGACCGCCGCGGCCTGGTCCCGCTCGAGGGCGCCGGTGTAGCGCTGCAGGAACGCCGCGAGCTTCACCCAGTGGGCGCCCTCGTCCTGGGGATAGATGTGCCACACGAAGGGGCGCGCCGCCCACTGCGCCCGCACGAACGAATCCTCGCCGCGCACGAAGTTCACGTCGCACGCCCAGAGGAGCTGGTCGTATCGATCCTGGGGCAGGAACGGCACGAAGAGCACTTCCACCTCGCGCCTCGCGCCGCCGTCGTGGGCATTGCGCCGAATGGTCCCGTGGGCGGGCTGGAGGGCCCTCAAGGCCGTGTCCGCAGCTCCTTCCGGCACCACCAGCCACACCGGTCCCGGATGCTGGCCGACGGCCCGCGCCAGCGCGTCGAACGGCGCGCCCGCATAGGCGAAGAGGC
>JAAOZZ010000415.1 GCA_012274175.1 Betaproteobacteria bacterium | reverse complement strand
TCGGACAGCGGCGGACGGGTGAGCGAGAGGGATTCGGCGAGGCCCAGGAGGGCGGCGAGCGGAGTCCGCAGGTCGTGGGAGAGTGCCGCGAGGAGCGAGTTGCGCAGCTGCTCGGACTCGATCTTCACCAGCGCGTCGCGCGCCACGTCCACGTAGTGCACGCGCTCCAGCGCTATGGCGGTGAGCGCCGCGAAGGTCTCGTACTGGCGGCGCTGCTCGGGGATCAGCAGGTCGCGGGAGCGCTCGGGACGGATCGCGAGCACGCCGCGCGTGCGCATCGGCGCCTTCAAGGGCAGGAACAGGTGCTCGTTGCTGGAGAGCGTGTCGGTGCCCGCGCCCGCCGCCTGGGCGCGGTCGTAGGTCCACTGCGCGGTCGCGATGTCGGCCGGATTCTTCATGCCGCCGCCGCTGGACGAATGGAGCCTCTCGTTCCCGTCGGGAACGAGCACCACCACCCGCGCGCGGAACGCCCGCGCCATGAACGATTCCGAGACCTCGATCACCTGCGTCGAAGTGAGCAGGCCCGCCAGGTCGCGCGCGAACTCATAGAGCGTGCGGGCACGCTCCTCGCGGTGGCTCGCGATGCGCGCCTGGAAGCGCACGCCCGCGGTCAACTGCCCCGTGATGAGGCCCACCACCAGCATCACGCCGAACGTGAGCAGGTACTGCACGTCGCTCACCGCGAACGTGTATCGGGGCGGCACGAAGAAGAAGTCGAACGCGGCCACGTTCACGATCGAGGCGAGCACCGCGGGCCCGCGGCCCCACTGCGCGCCCACCAGCACGACCGCGAGCAGGAAGAGCATCACGATGTTGGCGAGGTCGAAGGCGGGCGACAGGATCGCGGCCGCAGCCGTGGTCGCCACACAGGCGGCGAGCGTGTACGCGTAGCGCGTGCGCCGCTCCGCGGCCTTGGGCGAGGGTTCTTCCAGGGTGGCCGCGAACGGCAGCGGCGCCCCCGACTCCCGCGCGCCGCGGGAGATCTCGAGCACGTCGAGCCGGTCGTCGGCCGCGGCGATGGCATCGCTCATGGTCGCGCGGAATTTCCAGCGCCGCGCAGATCCCCGCCCCACGACGACGGTGCCGATGTTCTGCGTCCGGGCGTATTCGACGATCGCATCCTTCACGTTCGCGCCGGTGAGGATGGCGGTGCGCGCTCCCAGGTCCGCCGCGAGCTTGACGACCTGGAGGATGCGTTCCCGCTCCGGGGCCGGCAGGCGCTGCAGCCTCGGCGTCTCCACGTAGACCGCGTACCACTCCGCGCCTAGCTCGCCCGCGAGCCGCGCGGTGCTGCGCACCACGTGCTCGGCTCCCGCGAAGGGGCTCACGGCGCAAAGCAGCCGCGATTGCGTCTTCCACACGCCCTCGATCGCCTTGTCGGCGCGGTATTCCTGGACCTCCTCCTCGATCACCTGGGCGGTGCGCCGCAGCGCCAGCTCACGCAGGGCCATGAGGTTGCCCTTGCGGAAGAAGTTGCGCGCCGCGGCCTCGGCCTGCTGCGGCATGTACACCTTCCCGGCTTTCAGGCGGGCCAGCAATTCGTCGGCCGGCGTGTCCACCAGCACGATGTCGTCGGCGGAATCGAAGAACGTATCGGGCAGGGTCTCCCAGACCTTGATGCCGGTGATGCCGCCCACCACCTCGTTCAGGCTCTCGAGGTGCTGGACATTGAGGGTCGTGAGCACGTCGATGCCCGCGGAAAGGAGCTCCTCCGCGTCCTGCCAGCGTTTCGGATGCCGCGAGCCCGGCGCATTGGTGTGCGCGAGCTCGTCCACGAGGATGGCCTTCGGGCGGCGCGCAAGGGCGGCGTCGATGTCGAATTCCCGCAGCGTTCGGTCCTTGTGGACGATCTCCTTCGGCGGCAGCAGCTCGAGCCCCTCCACCAGGCCCGCGGTCTCCTTGCGGCCGTGGGTCTCGACCACGCCGATCACCACGTCCACGCCCTCCTCCTTGAGCCGCCGCGCCGAAGCCAGCATCGCGTAGGTCTTGCCCACGCCCGCCGAGGCGCCGAAGAAGACCTTGAGGCGCCCCCGCTCCGCGCCGCGCTCCTCCTTCAGGACGCGCGCGAGCAGGGCATCGGGATCGGGCCGGACTTCGTTCATGGAATTTATGTCCCGCTTACGCGCGGGCCCCGGGAATTTACGAGGCGTTTACGAGGAAGGCGCAACACTGCGTACATGGAACACAAGCGATAGGAGCATGACATGAACATCCTTCAGATCCTGGTGCACGTGGCTGGATGGGTCCTCTATCTCGCGATCATCGGTCTTGGGGCCGCCTCGGCTCGGGCCCATGGGGTTGCGAAAGTGTAGGCGGGATCGTCCCGGATCAACACGGGGCGCGCAGAACTTATACACATTCTTTACGCGCGCCCCACCAGACTGCCCGGCTTCGCTCCCGTTTCGTTTCCCGGAGGCATCCCATGGACCTGATCTTCATCGGACTGGCGGTCGCGTTCTTCGCGGTGACCGCGCTCCTCGTGTACGGCTTCGAGCGCCTGAGGAAACCGTGATGGACCTGCTCTACATCCTGGGCGGCGTGTTCGCCTTCGTGGTCTTCGTCTACCTCCTCGTGGCGCTGCTCGTGCCGGAGAAATTCTGATGACCGCCAACGGCTACCTCCAGCTCGCCTTCTACGTGGCCGTCCTGGTCGCGCTCGCCAAGCCCCTGGGCACCTACATGGCGCGTGTCTACGAGGGACGCCCGGCGCTGCTCAACCGCTGGGGCGCGCCCCTCGAGCGCGGGATGTATCGCGCCGCGGGCGTGGATCCCGCCAAAGAGATGCACTGGACCGAGTACGCGATCGCGATGCTCGTCTTCAACCTGCTGGGATTGCTCGTGGTCTATGCCCTGCAGCGCCTGCAGGCCACGCTCCCGCTCAACCCCCAGGGATTCGCGGCCATCTCGCCCGATTCGTCGTTCAACACCGCCGTGAGCTTCGCCACCAACACCAACTGGCAGGGCTATGGCGGGGAATCGACGATGAGCTACCTCACGCAGATGCTGGCGCTCACGGTGCAGAACTTCGTGTCCGCCGCGAGCGGGATGGCGACCCTGGTAGCGTTCATCCGCGGCTTCACGCGCAAGAATGCCGCTACCCTCGGCAACTTCTGGGTGGACCTCACGCGCAGCGTTCTCTACATCCTGCTGCCGCTGTCGTTCGTCCTGGCCCTCGTCCTCGTGTGGCAGGGCATGCCCCAGACGTTCTCGGCGTACCCGACGGCGACCCTGGTCGAATCGGTGGATTACGACAGCCCGAAGCTCGATGCGGCGGGACAGCCCGTGAAGGACGACAAGGGCAATGCCGTCACGGAAAAGGTCACGCAGAAGGAGCAATCCATCGCCGTGGGGCCGGTCGCCTCTCAGGTGGCGATCAAGCAGCTCGGCACCAACGGCGGCGGGTTCTTCAACGTGAACTCGTCGCACCCGTTCGAGAATCCCACGCCGCTCGCGAACTTCCTCGAGCTCCTCTCGATCCTCGTCATTTCCGCAGGACTCTGCTACACGTTCGGGATGATGGTGGGCGACACGCGCCAGGGTTGGGCGCTCCTTGCCACCATGACCCTCATCTTCGTCGCGATGCTCGCGATCTGCGTATGGGCCGAGCAGGGCGGCAATCCGCTGCTCGCGAAGGCCGGCGTGGACCAGGCGGCCTCGGCCACGCAGCCGGGCGGCAACATGGAAGGCAAGGAAGCGCGCTTCGGCATCGTCAACTCGGCGCTCTGGGCGACCGCGACGACCGCCGCTTCCAACGGCTCCGTGAACTCCATGCACGACTCGTACACGCCCATCGGCGGCCTCGTTCCCATGTGGCTGATCCAGTTCCAGGAGGTCATCTTCGGCGGCGTGGGGTCGGGGCTCTACGGGATGCTCGTCTACGCGATCATCGCGGTCTTCGTGGCCGGGCTCATGATCGGGCGCACGCCCGAGTACCTCGGCAAGAAGATCGGCGCCTTCGAGATGAAGATGGCGTCGATCACCATCCTGGTGACGCCCTTCGTCGTGCTCGTGGGCACCGCGATCGCGGTGATCGTGGACCCCGGGAAGGCCGGCGTCGCCAATCCGGGCGCCCACGGCTTCTCGGAAATCCTCTACGCGTTCTCCTCGGCGGGGAACAACAACGGGAGCGCCTTCGCGGGACTCTCCGCCAACACGCCGTTCTACAACACCTCGCTCGGCATCGCGATGCTGCTCGCGCGGTTCTGGCTCGCGGTGCCCACGCTCGCCATCGCCGGCGCCCTCGCGGCGAAGAAGACCGTGCCGCCGGGGCTCGGGACCCTGCCCACCCACACTCTGCTCTTCATCGTCCTCCTCGCGAGCACCGTGGTGGTGGTGGGCGCGCTCACCTTCGTGCCCGCGCTCGCGCTGGGCCCGATCGTCGAGCATCTCCAGAT
>JAAOZZ010000414.1 GCA_012274175.1 Betaproteobacteria bacterium | reverse complement strand
GAGGCGCGGGGCGAAGGCCCGCAAGCGCCCGCTCTCGTACCGCTGCTCGACCGGCTGGGCCCGCTCCGCGCCGACGGAGCGCGCGCGTTCGAATGGCGCGGCCGCTGATGCCCGATCCCTTCGTCGCCGCGAGCTGGCTCCCCAACGCACACCTGCAGACCGTCTACGGAGCGCTGATGGCACCCGCGCCCGCCGTTGCGTGGCGCCGGGAACGCTGGGAGACGCCCGACGGGGACTTCATCGACATGGACCTGGTCGACGGCCCCGCGGATGCGCCGTGGGTGCAGCTCTTCCACGGCCTCGAAGGCTCGTCGTCGTCGCCGTACGCGCGCATGCTGATGGATCGCGTGCGCCGGCGCGGCTGGCGCGGCGGCGTCATGAATTTCCGCGGCTGCAGCGGCGAGCCCAACCGCCTGGCGCGCGCTTACCACTCGGGAGACTCGGAGGAAATCGACTGGGTGCTGCGCCGGCTGCGGCAGCGCGCTGGCGACGCTCCCCTCTTCGCCGTCGGCGTGAGCCTCGGGGGCAATGCGCTCGCCAAGTGGCTGGGGGAACGCGGGCAAGCGGCGGGCGAAGTGGTGCAGCGCGCGGCGGCGGTCTCGGCACCCGTGGACCTCATGGCCGCGGGCGAGGCGCTGGGACAGGGAATCGCGCGCGCCTATGCGTGGCACTTCCTGGGCAGCCTGCGCAGGAACGCGCTCTCCAGGCTCGAGCGCTTTCCCGGCCTGTACGATGCCGGAGCCGTGCGCCGCGCTCGCAGCCTGCGAGCGTTCGACAACCTGGTCACGGCACCCCTGCACGGCTTCCGCGATACCGACGACTACTGGACCCGCGCGAGCGCCAAGCCGTGGCTCGCGCGCATCGAGGTTCCCACGCTCCTCGTCAACGCGCGCGACGATCCCTTCCTGCCCGAGGCGGCCCTGCCCACGGAACGGGACGTGGCACCCGCGGTCAAGCTGGAGTTCCCGGCCCGGGGCGGGCACGTCGGCTTCGTGGGCGGTCCCTTCCCGGGCAACATCGAGTGGCTTCCCCGGCGCATCCTCCACTTCTTCGAGCAACGCGAATGACCGCCATCGCACCCGAGATCTTCAAGGCCTACGACATCCGCGGCATCGTGGACCGCACGCTCACCGAGGAGGCCGCCGAGGCGATCGGGAAAGGCCTGGGCACGCTCGGCCGGCGCAAGGGTGTCGCGCACTTCATCGTGGGACGGGACGGGCGGCTGTCGGGACCGCGGCTCGCGGGAGCACTCGCGCGGGGCCTCAACGCCGCGGGCGTGGACGTGACGGACATCGGCGTGGTGGCCACCCCGATGGTGTATTTCGCCACCCACCATTTCGCCACGGGCAGCGGCGTCATGGTGACGGGAAGCCACAATCCGCCCGAGTACAACGGCCTCAAGATGATGGTCGCGGGCGAAACCCTCGCCGCCGAGGCCATCCAGGACCTGCGCCGGCTGGTGGAAGGCGGCGCGTTCGCCACGGGAAGCGGCAAGCTCGATTCCGCCGACGTGAGCCAGGCGTACCTCGCGCGCATCGTCTCGGGCGTGCAGCTCGCCCGGGCGCTCACCATCGCCATCGATTGCGGCAACGGCTCGCCCGGCGCCTTCGCCCCGGAGCTCTTCCGCCGGCTGGGATGCAAGGTGATCGAGCTCTTCTGCGAGGTGGACGGCAATTTCCCGAACCACCACCCCGATCCCTCGAAGCCCGAGAACCTCGAGGATTTGGTGCGCACGCTTCGCACGACGGACGCGGAGCTGGGCCTCGCCTTCGACGGCGACGGCGACCGGCTGGGCGTGGTCACCAAGTCGGGGAAGATCGTCTATCCCGACCGCCAGCTCATGCTCTTCGCCGCCGACGTGCTCACGCGCCATCCGGGCGCCGAGATCATCTTCGACGTGAAATGCACGCGCAACCTCTTCCCGTGGATCCGCGGGCATGGAGGCCGGCCCCTCATGTGGAAGACAGGCCACTCTCTCATCAAATCCAAGCTGAAGGAGACGGGCGCGCCGCTCGCCGGCGAGATGAGCGGGCATATCTTCTTCAAGGACCGTTGGTACGGGTTCGACGATGGGCTCTACGCGGGGGCGCGGCTGCTGGAGCTCGTGTCTCGCGGGCAAGACGCCTCGCGCATCCTCGAGGCGCTGCCCGATTCCATCTCCACGCCCGAGATCAACGTGGCCCTCGGGCCCGAGGGCGAGAACCATCGCCTCATCGCCGAGCTGCAGGAGAGCGCCCGGTTCGAAGGCGCCACGGAAGTGAACACCATCGACGGGCTGCGGGTGGAATATCCCGACGGCTTCGGGCTGATGCGGGCCTCGAACACCACGCCGGTCGTCGTGCTGCGCTTCGAGGCGGACTCGGATGCGGCGCTCGCGCGCATCCGGAGCGAATTCTTCGCAGTGCTGGGCCGGGCTCGACCCGGAATCGCGCTCCCCGGCTAGCGAGCCGAGGGCGCCGCCGGGCAGCCGCTCACTTCGCCTTGCGCCGGCCCCTGCGCTTCGCGGCGGGGGGCGGCATCGCGGAGCGCGCGGCATCGGCGGCGCCCTGCCCCGCCTGCGCCATCATGTTCCACGCCCACATCGCGGGATTCGCCGCCTCGCCTTCCGCTCCGCCTTCGGCCCCCATCGCCGCGGCCGCCTTCTCGCCGCCCTTCAGGAGCGCGCGCTGGTACTCGAGGGACTTCATGGTGAGCTGGAGCATGCCGATGTTCGCCTTGAGCCAGTGCTCCACGGTCTCCAGCTCGGCGATCTTCTTGTCGATTTCCTTGGGATCGAGCACCGGGAACATCAGGCTTTGCAGCGGGTAGGCGCCCGGGTTCACCATCTTCTGCCAGAGGTCGAACATCTCCTGCGGGGTGACGGGCTTGGCCATCTCAGCCGTGGCAGGCGATGAACTCTTTGACGCGCGGGTAGATCAGCTCGCGGTACTTGCGCCCGCTGAAGATGCCGTAGTGCCCGACGCCCTTGGCCTCGAAGTGCTGCTTGTCCTTGGCGGGGATGCCGCGGGTCAGGCCCTGGGCGGCCTCGGTCTGGCCGTTGCCGGAGATGTCGTCCAGCTCGCCTTCGATGGTGAAGAGCGCCGTGCCCTTGATCGCCTCGGGCCGCACGCGCTTGCCGGCCACCATGAGCCGGCCCTCGGGCAGCAAGTGGCGCTGGAATACGCGCTCGACGGTCTCGAGGTAGTACTCCGCGGGTAGGTCCATCACCGCGTTGTATTCGTCGTAGAAGCGCCGGTGCGCATCCGCGCTTTCCCCGTCGCCTTCCACCAGGTGGTGGTAGTACTGCACGTGGGATTCCATGTGCCGGTCGGGATTCATCGCGACGAAGCCGGCGAACTGCAGGAAGCCCGGATACACGCGGCGCATGAAGCCCGGATAGGCCATGGGCACGCGCTGGATCACCTTGGCCTCGAACCACGACAGCGGCCGGTTCTTGGCGAAGGTGTTCACCGCGGTGGGGCTGCGGCGCGTGTCGATGGGCCCGCCCATCATGGTGAGGGTGCGCGGGATCGCCTCGCCCTCGGCGGCCATGAGGGACACGGCGGCCAGCACCGGCACGGTGGGCTGGCACACGGAGATCGCGTGGGTCCCCGAACCCGCGTGGGCGAGGAATTGGCGCACGTAAGCGACGTAGTCGTCGAAATGGAACGGCCCCGCGGTGATGGGGATCTCCTTGGCGTCCTTCCAGTCGGTGATCCACACGTCGTGGTCCGCGAGCATGGTGCGCACGGTGTCGCGCAGGAGCGTGGAGAAGTGGCCCGAGAGCGGCGCGAAGACCAGGACGCGCGGCTGCTTCGGCGCGCCTTCCTTCACGAAGTGCAGCAGCCGGCAGAAGGGCAGGTCGAGCGCGCACTCCTCGCGCACCACGTATTCGCGATTGCCCGATCGCACGGCTTCGATCCCGAACTCGGGACGCTCGTAGCGCTGGGTGAGGCGCGTCATGAGGTCGAACGCGGCGGCCACGTTGCGGCTGCCGGGCAGGTAGGACAGCGGGCTGTCCGGGTGGCCGTAGAGCTCGTTCGCCGCGCGGGCGAAGACGCGCCACGGCTCGAGCGCGGCACGTTGCCAATCGTAGATCTGGTACAGCATGGCCTCCAAGGGCATGGCCTCCGATTCTTAATGCTGCAACGCGGCATAGTGT
>JAAOZZ010000413.1 GCA_012274175.1 Betaproteobacteria bacterium | reverse complement strand
GGGCCTCGTGCTGGGCCTGGGTGCGGTCTTCCTGCTGGAGCTCATCGACCGCAGGGTGCGTTCCGACGCCGACCTCGAAGGC
This sequence comes from Betaproteobacteria bacterium, assembly GCA_012274175.1. Lineage (GTDB taxonomy): Bacteria > Pseudomonadota > Gammaproteobacteria > Burkholderiales > Usitatibacteraceae > Usitatibacter. Next base: position 3,078 of record JAAOZZ010000413.1, on the reverse strand, counting down.
ACGCTGGAATCCCCGCTGCTGGGCTCGCTGCCGCCCTGGCAGCCGTCGCACCTGCTGGCCGGCGGCGGCGCGGCCCGGGCGCTGCCCCATCCCGCATGACGCAAGCCACGATCCGCTGGAGAACGCAATGAGCAACCAGGAAAAGGTCCTGTCCTTCGATTCCAACCGGGCCCTGGTGCGATCCGACCGCACGATCGGCGCGATCCTGGTGGAGGAGGGCAAGCTCTCCGCGCGCGAGATCGAACGCGTGCTCGAAGTGCAGCGCACCGATGGCGAGCGCTTCGGGGAAGCGGCGGTGCGCCTGGGGCTCGTGACCGAAGAGGAAGTGCGCTTCGCGCTCGCCCGGCAATACGATTTCCCGCACCTGGCGCCCGGCGCGCCCGGCAGCGTGGGCCCGAGCCGCGAGCTGGTGGCGGCCTTCGCGCCCTTCCATCCGCGCACCGAGGAGCTGAGGGCGCTGCGCACGCAGCTCCTCATCCGCTGGTACAACCCCGAGGCGGGCCGCAACGCGCTCGTGGTCACCAGTCCCGACGCCGGCGAGGGACGCAGCTACGTCGCGGCCAACCTGGCGATCGTGTTCTCGCAATTGGGCGCGCGCACGCTGCTCATGGACGCGGACCTGCGCAATCCGCGCCAGGCGCGCATCTTCGGCCGGCCCACGAGCCTGGGGCTGTCGACGATGCTCTCGGGGCGCATGGAGCACAAGGCGATCTTCCCCGTTGCGGGGCTGTCGCGCCTGTCGGTGCTGCCCGCGGGACCCCTGCCGCCCAACCCGCAGGAGCTGCTCTCGCGCCCGGTCTTCGCCGCGCTGGTGAAGGACCTGCAGTCGCTCTACGACGTGGTGATCATCGATACCCCTCCCGCCCGCGCCTACGCCGATGCCCAGAGCATCACGTTCCGCGCCGGCGACGCCCTCGTGGTGGCCCGCAAGAACCATACGTCGGTCGAGGCGACCTCGAGGGTGATCCGCGACCTTGCGGGCACGGGCGCTCGAGTGGTCGGCACCGTCATCAACGATTACTGATCCCAGGGACCGCCATGTCGACGGTCCTGGAGCAACGCGGCCTGGACGGGGCGCCCGAGCGCCGCCGCCGGTCGTGGCTCGCCGCCGGCGCGGGCCTGGCGCTGCTCTTCGTGCCCACGTACGTGGAGCTCGCGCGCGGCCTGTGGCGCGACGATGCGTACGCCCAGGGACCCATCGTGCTGGCGGTGTTCGGCTGGCTCGCGTGGCGCGATCGCGCGGCGCTCGCCGGCGGCATCGACGCGCCGTCCCCCGTCGCGGGCGCGGCGATCCTCCTCGCGGGATTGCTCCTCTACGTGGTGGGGCGCTCCCAGGGGATCGGGCCCTTCGAGTTGGCCGCGGAGCTGCCCGTGATCGCGGGCGCGGTGCTCCTGCTGCGCGGGCCCGCGACGCTGCGCCGGCTTGCTTTTCCGCTCGCCTTCCTGCTCTTTCTCGTGCCGCTTCCGGGATTCGTGCTCGACGGCATGACCGGGCCGCTCAAGTCTTTCGTGTCCGCGGTGGTCGCGCAAGTGCTCCAACTCATGGGCTATCCCGTGACGCGAAGCGGCGTGGTGCTCTCCATCGGGCAGCACCAGATGCTGGTGGCCGACGCTTGCTCGGGCATGAATTCGCTCTACAGCCTCTTCGCCCTGGCGATCCTCTACCTGCACCTCACCGGGCCCTCGAGCCGTGGGCGATGGGCGGGGGTGCTCGCGTCCATCGTGCCGATCGCGATCGCGGCCAACGTGCTGCGGGTGCTGGTCCTCGTGCTCGTCACCGTTCACTACGGCGAGGCGGCGGGGCAGGGGTTCCTCCACGGCGCGGCCGGCATGGTGGTGTTCGCGGCCGCATTGGGACTCGTCCTCGCGGTGGACCGCCTGTGGCAGGGCCGCGCTTCCCGTAGTGTCCCGGACGATCCGACCGTGCCGCGCCGGGCGGCGCACGATGCCCATCCCACGCGAAGCGGATCTCCGCGCCGGGAGTCCACGCGCACCGCGATGGCGATCGCCTATGGGGCCGCATTGGCCATGGCGTGCGCGGCGATCGCCGCTGTCGCGTTGCGGCCCGTGCCCGCCGCGGGTCCCGCCCTCGACCTCGATCGCCTGGTGCCGGTGCGCTTCGGCGATTGGCGCGAGGACCCGGAGCTCGCGCAGGTGGCACCCGCCCCCGAGGTGCAGGCGAGCCTCGACCGCATCTACCGCCAGGTCGTGAGCCGCACCTACGTGAACGGCGCGGGCGAACGCATGATGCTCACCGTGGCCTACGGCGGCGACCAGAGCGACGCCCTCAAGGCCCATCGCCAGGAAGCGTGCTACTCGGCGCAGGGCTTCCGCATCCACGGGCTTTCCCACGGCACGCTCGACGCGGCGGGCCGCTCCATACCGGTGACGCGCATGCTCGCCGTGCGGGGAGCGCGATCGGAACCGGTCACCTACTGGTTCACCATGGGAGACCGCGTCGTGCTGGGCCGCGCGGAGCGCCTCGCGGTGCAGCTGCGCTCCGGGCTCGCGGGCATCGTTCCCGACGGCATGCTGGTGCGCGTGTCGAGCCTGTCGCGCGACGCCGCGACGGCCTACGCCGCGCAGCAGGGATTCGTCGCCGCGATCCTCGCCTCCATGCCGGCCGATGGGGTCTCGCGCCTCGTGGGCGCGCCCACCGTGGGCCGGGCCGCGACCCACGCCGGGGCGCGCTCGTGACCACCGCCACGTTCGCCGGCGATTCGAATCGGCGATTCCGGTGGAGCGCGGCCGGACAGCGCGCCGCGGCGATCGCGGGCCTGGTCGCCGTGGGCGCCCTGTGGGGCGCGGCCGTCGGGTACGCGGGACTCGCCGCGGCGCTCATCTGCGTCTCGCTCCTCGCGTGCATCTTCTGCCTGCGCGACTTCCGCGCCGGCGTGGTGCTGCTGATCGTGATCATGCCGATCTCCTCGTCCTATCTCTTTCCCCACCAGATGTTCGGCGTGGCGGGACTCAATCCCCTGAACCTGCTGCTCGCCGCGACACTCTTCTCGTTCGTGGTGGCGTGGGCGGGCAAGGGCGCATGGCGGGGGCTTGTCCCGCGCCCGCTGGTGCTGCTCT
>JAAOZZ010000412.1 GCA_012274175.1 Betaproteobacteria bacterium | reverse complement strand
GTCCTGGACTTCGTGTTCTAGGCCGACATGAAAGGCGCCATCGCATTCCTGTTGGCCCTGGCAAGCCTCGCCGCAAGCGACGCCGCCGCCGCGCAGAACCTGGTCGTGATCGCCAACGTCGGCAGCGGAGTCGACCGGTTGACCCACGACGAAGTCGTGAACATCTTCATGGGGCGCTATGGCAAGCTGCCTTCGGGCATCACCGCGCTGCCGTTGGACGAAGTCGGGAACAAGGCTACGTTCTACCGCGAGCTGATCGGCAAGGAGCTGGCGGACGTGAATTCGTACCGGGCGCGGCTCATGTTTTCCGGGCTCGGCTCCCCGCCGCGTCAAACGGACAACGTCGACGAGGTCATCGAGACCGTCGTCAACAACAAGGGGGCCATCGGCTACATCGACAAGGCGAAGGTCGACCGCCGGGTGAAGGTCATCCTGGACCTGTCGCAATAGCCCGCGATCGCGACGACACCATGCCCCAAAGCGCGCTGAGCCTCCTTCGCACCAGCATCGCCGCTCGGAGCACGGCGATCATCGTAGCGATCGTGGGCTCCGTCGGGCTCGCCCTGCTCGCCTTCACGGTCGTGCTCGCCGCGCAGCAGGAGAGGGCCTCGCAGCAGGCGCGGCTCGCCGAGCTGCTCGACATCGTGCAGCCGACGGTCGCCATCGCCTGCTTCCTCGCGGACCGCACCCTCGCCGACGAGATTGCTCGCGGCCTGCTCAAGTACCGGTCGATCAAGCGGGTGAGCGTGCATGCGGGGACCACGCTCATCGCCGATCGAAGCAAGGAAGGCCCCGCCCGCAGCGACCTGGCCGCGCCCGCGGCGCTTCCGGACGGGACGCTGGCGCGAGATATCAGGTCGCCGTTCAAAGGGGAGGAGATCGTCGGGAGCATCACGCTGGTGCCCGATCCGGTGGAAATCAGCGGCAACGTGCTGCGTGCGGTGTGGTTCGCGGCGATACCCGTGGCGGTGCAGATCCTGTTCACCGGTCTCGGCGTCGTGCTCGTCGTGATTCGCCTCATCACGCGGCCCATCTCGCGCATCTCGGCCCGGGTGCACGAGATGCGCGCCGAGCTGGGGGAGAAGCTCGAGGTGCCGAAAGGCAACGAGATGGACGAGGTCGGCCGCCTGGTGCGGGACGTCAACACGATGGCCGACCACCTGGTCGACATCCTGAACACGGCGCACCGCAACGAGCGCCTCCTGTCGGAAGCCCAGCGCCTGGGGCAGGTCGGCAGCTGGTACTCCGACATGAAGGGGCGGGTCTCCTGGTCGACGGAGCTCTACCGGCTCTACGGGGTCGGGGAGTCGTTCCTGCCCACGGACGAATCGTTCCTCGAGCTGGCGCACCCCGACGACCGCCCGGCGATGAAGGCCTGGCTTGCCGACGTGGCGCTGGGGAAGAAGCCCCGGGAGCTGGAGTATCGGGTGAACCACCCCGACGGCACGCTGCGCCACTTCCGCTGCCAGGGCGACGCGGCGATCGACGCCGAAGTGGGGCTGGTCCACATGGCGGGCACGGTGCAGGACATCACGGCGGAAAAGCGCGTCGAGCGGATGAAGGCCGAATTCGTCTCCACCGTGAGCCACGAGCTGCGGTCTCCGCTCACCTCGATCCACGGCTCCCTGGGCCTGCTCGCGGGAGGCGTGGCCGGCGAATTGCCGCCGCCTGCGCGCGAGCTGGTGCTGATCGCCGAGCGCAGCAGCGAGCGCCTGATCCGCCTCGTGAACGACATCCTCGATACCGAGAAAATCGCGTCGGGCAAGATGGCCTTCGACCTGAAGGTGACGGAGCTGCGCGCGCTCGTCGAGCGCGCCGTGGAATCCATGGAGGGCCTCGCCCGCTCGCGCCATGTGACGCTGCGCGCGATCGCGCCGGACGAGCCGATCCGCGCCGACGTGGACGCCGACCGCTTCATCCAGGTACTGACCAACCTCATCTCCAACGCGGTGAAGTTCTCCCCGGCGGAGGCGCCCGTGGAGATTGAGCTCTCGCGCACCGCCGAAGGACAGGCGAGGATCGAGGTTCGCGACCGCGGTCCCGGAATCTCCAGGGAGTTCCAGCCGCGCATCTTCCAGCGCTTCTCCCAGGCCGATTCCTCGAGCTCGCGGCAGAAAGGCGGCACGGGCCTGGGACTGAGTATCGCCAAGGCCATCATCGAGCACCTCGGAGGCACGATCGGGTACCAGCCCAACCCCGGCGAGGGGAGCACCTTCTTCGTGCAGTTCCCCGTGGCACCGGAAGCCGTGTCCGCGACGACGGCGGTCCTCGCGAAAGAGGCCTGACTCATGGCAAGGCAGCTCGAGCGCACCTTCTTCGTCGAGGACGAGGACGAGATCCGCCACCTCCGGGAGCGCGTGCCATGAATCGTTTCCCGCTGCTCACGCTTTGCCTGTGGTCCCTCCTGGGGTCCGCGCCCACGCTCGCCGACGGCCCCGATACGGAAAGCCGGTTTTCACTGGGCGGATTCGGAACCGTCGGGCTCGCGCACAGCAGCACGGCCGGCGCCGAATTCGTTCGCGATATCCTTCAGCCCCGCGGCGTCGCCCATGGCTGGAGCGGGGACGTGGATTCGCGCATGGGATTGCAGGCAAGCTACCGGGCGAACGCGCAGATCGACGGCGTCGTGCAGGCGGTGAGCCTGTACAACGATGCGGGCAGCTACCGGCCCGAGTTGACGTGGGCGTTCATCGCCTATTCTCCCGAACCGGAAAT
>JAAOZZ010000411.1 GCA_012274175.1 Betaproteobacteria bacterium | reverse complement strand
GGCGCGGCTTTTCTACGAATCCGTCGGCGGGGAGGAAATCGGCGCCAAGACCGAGCGGCTGGGGCTGCATTCCTTCGCCCAGGTGGCCTACGGGTGGCACGACCTCACGGGCCTCGTGGGAGGATGACGCAGCGCAAAGTCGCCCACCGGGCATGGGCTAAAATATTCGTTTTCCCCGCTTTTTCCTTCCGGAGCCCCCTCCCATGACCGTCCGCGTCGCCATCAACGGCTACGGCCGCATCGGCCGCAACATCCTCCGCGCCCATTACGAGGACCACAAGGCCCATGACATCGTGATCGTGGCCATCAACGACCTGGGGCCCGCGGCGACCAACGCGCACCTCACGCGCTACGACACGGCCCAGGGCAAGTTCCCCGGCAAGGTGGAAGTCGACGGCGACCACATGGTGGTGAACGGCGAGCGCATCCGCGTCGTCGCCCAGCGCGACCCCGCCCAGCTGCCCTGGAAGGACCTGGGGGTGGACGTGGTCTACGAGTGCACCGGCTTCTTCACCACGAAGGAGAAGGCCTCGGCGCACCTGCGCGGCGGCGCGAAGAAGGTGATCATCTCGGCGCCCGGCGGCAAGGACGTCGACGCCACGGTGGTGTTCGGCGTGAACCACCAGACGCTCAAGGCGTCCCACACCGTGATCTCGAACGCTTCCTGCACCACCAACTGCCTGGCTCCGCTGGTCAAGCCCCTGCACGAGGCCATCGGGCTCGTGAACGGCCTCATGACGACAGTGCATTCCTACACCAACGACCAGGTCCTGACCGACGTCTTCCACGAAGACCTGCGCCGGGCGCGCTCCGCGACCATGTCCATGATCCCGACCAAGACGGGTGCCGCGGCCGCGGTGGGCCTCGTGCTGCCGGAGCTGAACGGCAAGCTCGACGGCTATGCGATCCGCGTGCCCACCATCAACGTCTCGATCGTGGACCTGTCGTTCATCGCCGCGCGGGACACGACGGTGGACGAGGTGAACGGGATCATGAAGAAGGCCTCGGAGGCCGGGCCGCTCGCGGGCATCCTCGGGTACAACACCGCCCCCCTGGTCTCGATCGACTTCAACCACGACCCGCGCTCCTCGGTGTTCGACTCTACGCTCACCAAGGTCTCGGGGCGGCTGGTGAAGGTCTCGAGCTGGTACGACAACGAGTGGGCCTTCTCGAACCGCATGCTCGACGTGACGATGGCCTGGATGGCGGCGAAGTAGGGGCGCCGATGACGATCCTGCGCATGGCCGACCTCGACCTGGCCGGCAAGCGCGTGTTCATCCGCGCCGACCTGAACGTGCCCATGGACGGCCACGGCGCCATCGCCGACGACACGCGCATCCGCGCCTCGGTGCCCGGCATGCGCCTCGCCCTCGCCAAGGGAGCCGCGGTGATGGTCACCTCGCACCTGGGACGCCCGAAGGAAGGCGAGCCGAGTGCCGCCGATTCGCTCGCCCCCGTCGCCCGGCGCGTGGGCGAGCTCCTCGGGCGCGAAGTCCCGCTCGTGCGCGACTGGGTCGACGGCGTGGCGGTGCGGCCCGGAGAGCTGGTGCTGCTGGAGAATTGCCGCTTCAACAAGGGCGAGAAGAAGGACGACGAGGCGCTCGCGCGCAAGCTCGCGGCGCTGTGCGACGTCTACGTGAACGACGCCTTCGGCACCGCGCACCGCGCCGAGGCCACCACCCACGGCATCGCCCGGTTCGCGCCGGTCGCCTGCGCGGGGCCGCTGCTCGCCGCGGAGCTGGATGCCCTGGGGCGCGCGCTCGCGAGCCCGAAGCACCCGCTGGTGGCCATCGTCGCGGGCTCCAAGGTTTCCACCAAGCTCACCATCCTCAAGTCGCTCGCCGAGCGCGTCGACCAGCTCATCGTGGGCGGCGGCATCGCCAACACCTTCATGCTCGCCGCGGGACTGCCCATCGGCCAGTCCCTGTGCGAGCCGGGCCTGGCGCCCGAGGCGAAGGAGATCATGGTGATGATGGCCGCCCGCGGCGCCGCGGTGCCGATTCCCGGGGACGTGGTGTGCGGCAAGGCGTTCGCCGCGGACACGCCCGCCGCCACGAAGAGCGCGAAGGACGTGGCCGAGGACGACATGATCCTCGACATCGGCCCCGCCACCGCCGCGGCCTACGGCGCGATCCTGCGCGACGCCGGCACCATCGTCTGGAACGGGCCCGTGGGGGTCTTCGAGTTCGAAGCTTTCGGCCACGGCACCCGCGCCGTCGCCGACGCCGTGGCCGCCTCGAAAGGCTTCTCCATCGCCGGCGGCGGCGACACACTCGCCGCCATAGCGAAATACGGCGTGACGGAGCGCATCGGCTACATCTCCACCGGCGGCGGGGCGTTCCTCGAGTTCCTCGAAGGCCACACCCTGCCCGCGGTGGAGATCCTCGAGCAACGCGCTCGCCAGGCCTAGAGCCCGCGACCCATGCAGAGAAGCACCAAGATCGTCGCCACCCTGGGCCCGTCGTCGAGCGACGCCGCGGTGCTCGAGCGCATGTTCGCCGCCGGCGTGGACGTCGTGCGTCTGAACTTTTCCCACGGCAGCGCCGAGGACCACCTGAAGCGCGCCGAGCTCGTGCGCGAGACCTGCCGCAAGGTGGGCCGCGCCGTGGGCATCATGGCGGACCTGCAGGGGCCCAAGATCCGCGTGGGCCGGTTCCAGGAAGGCCGGGTCACGCTTGCCGTGGGCTCCCCCTTCGCGCTGGATGCGAGATGCGAGCTGGGAGATGCGACCCAGGCGGGCCTCGACTACAAGGAGCTGCCGCGCGACGTGCGCCCGGGCGACGTGCTGCTGCTGGACGACGGCAAGATCGTGCTCGACGTGAGGGCGGTCGAAGGAGAGCGCATCCACACCGTGGTGCGCCACGGCGGCACGCTGTCGAACAACAAGGGCATCAACCGCCAGGGCGGCGGCCTCACGGCCCCGGCGCTCACGTCCAAGGACATGGACGACATCCGCACCGCCGCGAAGATGAACGCGGACTACCTCGCGGTCTCGTTTCCCAAGAGCGGCGCCGACATGCACATGGCGCGCGAGCTGATGCGCGCCGCTGGGGGGAAATCGATGCTGATCGCCAAGATCGAGCGCGCCGAGGCGATCCCCGCCCTCGAGGACATCATGCACGCCTGCGACGGCATCATGGTGGCGCGGGGCGACCTCGCTGTCGAGGTGGGCGACGCGAGCGTGCCGGCGCTGCAGAAGCGCATGATCCGTCAGGCGCGCGAGCTGAACAAGCTCACCATCACCGCGACCCAGATGATGGAGTCTATGATCTCGAGCCCCGTACCCACGAGGGCCGAGGTCTCCGACGTGGCCAACGCGGTGCTCGACGGCACCGACGCCGTGATGCTCTCCGCGGAGTCGGCCTCGGGCCAGTACCCGGTGGAGACCATCGCGGCAATGAACCGCATCTGCATCGAGGCGGAGAAATCCCAGTCCGTGGCCCTGGAGAGCGAGTTCCTGAACCGCGTCTTCCAGCGCGTCGACCAGTCGATCGCGATGGCCGCGCTCTTCACCGCCTACCACCTCAAGGTGAAGGCGATCGCCTCGCTCACCGAGTCGGGCTCCACGGCGCTGTGGATGTCGCGCCTGAACTGCGGAGTTCCGATCTACGCGCTCACCGCGCAGACTTCCACGCGCTACCGCTGCACGCTCTTCCGCGACGTCTACCCGCTGATGGTGAAGTACGTCGGCCACGACCGCGAGGAGCTCCTCGCCGAGGCCGAGGCGGTGCTCCTCGCCAACGGCGTGGTGCGTCCCGGCGATATCATCGTGCTCACCATCGGGGAGCCCATCGGCAAGTCGGGGGGCACCAACACGATGAAGATCGTCAAGGTGGGCGAGCAGCGCGCGCGCACCTGATCACCCCATTCACCGGAGGAAACCATGGACACCAGACTCATGACCGAAACCGCCCGCGCGATGGTCGCGACGGGCAAAGGCCTGCTCGCCGCCGACGAGAGCGCGGGCACGTGCAAGAAGCGCTTCGATTCCGTGAACGTCGAGTGCACCGAGGAAAACCGCCGCGCCTACCGCGAGATGCTCTTCACCACGCCCGGCCTCGCGGATTTCGTGAGCGGGGTGATCCTCTTCGACGAGACCCTGCGCCAGAAGACGAAGGACGGCACGGGCTTCGCCGAGTACCTGAAGAAGAACGGCATCCTCCCCGGCATCAAGGTCGACGCGGGCACCCAGGACATGGCGCTGCATCCCGGGGAGAAGGTGACCGAGGGCCTGGACAAGCTCGCCGCGCGCATGGGCGAGTACTTCAAGCTGGGCGCGCGCTTCGCCAAGTGGAGGGCGGTGATCACCATCGGCGCGGGTATCCCGTCGGCCGCCTGCATCAAGGCCAATGCCCACGCGCTCGCGCGCTACTCCGCGATCTGCCAGGAAGCTTCCATCGTCCCGATCGTCGAGCCCGAGGTGCTCCTCGACGGCGACCACACCGCCGAGCGCAGCGAGAGCGTGCACCAGGACGTGCTGGAGACGCTTTTCCACGAGCTCGAGCGCCAGGGCGTTTCCCTGGAGCACGTGATCCTCAAGGCGAGCATGGTGGTCTCGGGCAAGGACAACCCGCGCCAGGCGCCGGTGCAGGAAGTCGCCGAGCGCACCCTGCGCGTGCTCAGGCGCACCGTTCCCGCAGCACTTCCCGGCCTGGTATTCCTTTCCGGCGGCCAGACCGACGAGCACGCGACCGCGCACCTGGATGCGATGAACCGCGCCGGGGCGGCTCCGTGGCCCCTCACCTTCAGCTACAGCCGCGCTCTGCAGGCCGTGGCGCTCAAGGCGTGGCGCGGTTCCTCCGCCAACATGGCTGCGGCGCAGAAGGCGTTGCACCACCGCGCCCGGATGAACAGCCTCGCCGCGCGGGGGCAGTGGAAGCCCGAGGCGGAAAAGCAGTCCGTGGCTGCGTGAGGACGCTCCTCGAGTCCTCGATCGCGAGCCTGCCGCTCGTCGGGCGCGGCAAGGTCCGCGACATCTACGGCGTGGGCGCCGACCAGCTGCTCATCGTCACCACGGACCGATTGTCGGCCTACGACGTGATCCTGCCCACGCCCGTGCCCGAGAAGGGCCGCGTGCTCACGGAGCTCGCGAATTTCTGGTTCGGCAAGCTCGCGCACATCGTTCCCAACCACCTCACCGGCATCGACCCGGAGTCGGTGGTGCGTCCCGACGAGCGCGAGCAGGTGCGCGGCCGCTCCGTGGTCGTGAGGCGCCTCACTCCACTTCCGATCGAGGCGGTGGTGCGCGGCTATCTCGAGGGATCGGGCTGGAAGGAGTACCAGGAAAGCGGCGCGGTATGCGGGATCGCGCTGCCGCCGGGGCTCGCGCGCGCCTCGCGCCTGCCGGAGCCCATCTTCACGCCCGCGACGAAGGCCGAAGCCGGCCACCACGACGAGAACATCGCCTTCGAGCGCGTGGCGTCGATGCTCGGGGAGCCGCGGGCGCGCGAAGTGCGCGAGACCGCCATCGCCCTGTACCAGGCGGCGGCCGCTTACGCGCTCGAGCGCGGCATCATCATCGCCGACACGAAGTTCGAGTTCGGCGTCGACGGCGAGGACCGCCTCTTCCTGATCGACGAGGCGCTCACGCCGGACTCCTCGCGCTTCTGGCCGCTCGCCAAGTGGCGCGAGGGCACGAGCCCCGAGAGCTTCGACAAGCAGTACGTGCGCAACTGGCTCGACAGCATCGGCTTCGAGCGCAAGCCGCCCGCCCCCGCGATGCCGCCTGAGGTGGCGCGCAGGACCTCGGAGAAGTACCTGGAAGCCCTGAAGCGCCTCGTGGCCTGAGGCGCGGCGAGCGTCCCCCGGGAGATCGCCATGGAATTCTTCACGTTCGCGTGGGTCACCGATCCCGGGGTGTGGATGAGCCTCATCACGCTCGCCGCGCTCGAGATCGTGCTGGGGATCGACAACCTCGTCTTCCTCGCGATCCTCACCAACCGCCTGCCCGAGGCGCGCCGGCCGCTCGCGCGCAAGGTGGGCCTCGCACTCGCGCTCGGCACGCGCCTCATGCTGCTCGCCGCCATCGCGTGGATCGTGACGCTCACCCGCCCGATCCTCACCGTCGCGGGGCTGGGCCTGTCGTGGCGCGACCTGATCCTCCTGGCGGGCGGAATGTTCCTGCTGGTGAAGGCCACCCACGAGATACACAACGAGGTGGAAGGCGAACCCGGGGACAACGGGCCGCGGCCGGGGACGGCCACTTTCGGGGCGACGGTGGTGCAGATCGCGGTGATCGACATCATTTTCTCCCTCGACTCGGTGATCACCGCGGTGGGCATGGCCGACCACCTGTGGATCATGGTGGTGGCCGTGGTGGCCGCCATGGCGATCATGCTCGTCGCCTCCACGCCGCTCGCGCAATTCGTCTCCGCGCATCCGACGGTGAAGATGCTGGCGCTCTCCTTCCTGCTGATGATCGGGGTGGTGCTCGTGGCCGACGGCCTGCACTTCCACATCCCGAAGGGCTACATCTACTTCTCGCTCGCGTTCTCGATCCTGGTGGAGGCGCTCAACCACTGGGTGCGCGGGCGGCGCAAGAAGGCCCGCTCCGCGGCCCGATAAGGCGCGGTGCTAGACTCGCCCAGGAGCCGCTACCGAGGCCGCCGCGCCATGCAGACCCGCATCGACCCGCGAGCGCTCACGCGTGAGCTGCTCGCGTTCAACACCATCAACCCGCCGGGGATGGAACGGGCCTGCGCGCGCCACCTGGGCGCGGTGCTCGAGGACGCGGGCTTCGAAGTCGCCTACCACGAGTTCGCCGAGTCGCGCACCAGCCTCATCGCGCGCATCGGCGGCGCCTCGAAGCCGCCCATCTGCTTCACCGGGCACATCGACACCGTGCCGCTCGGCGCCGCGCGCTGGAGCCGCGATGCCTTCGCCGGCGAGACCGACGGCGACAAGCTCTACGGCCGGGGCTCGACCGACATGAAGAGCGGGATCGCGGCCTTCGTCGCCGCCGCGGTCGAGCTGGCGGCACACCTGCGGCACGGCCCCGGCATCGTGATCGTCATCACCGCCGGCGAGGAGATCGGCTGCGAGGGTGCCAAGTACCTCGCCGACCGCCGGCTGCTCGATCGCGCGGGGGCGATCGTGGTGGCGGAGCCCACCGCGAATTATCCCTACGTGGGCCACAAGGGCCTCGCGTGGTTCGAGGTGGAGACCACGGGCGTGACCGCCCACGGCTCGATGCCCGAGGTGGGCGACAACGCGATCGTGAAGATGGCGCGGGTCATCGGTGACCTCGAGGACTTCCACTTCCCCGTCGAATCCCACGGGGTGATGGGACGCCCCACCCTCAACGTGGGCACGATCCGCGGCGGGCTCAACACCAACTCGGTGCCCGACCGCGCGACCATCACCCTGGACACGCGCACCGTCCCGGGCATCGACCACGCCCACCTGTGCCGCTCGCTCGAGTCGTTGCTCGCTCCCCGGGGCGCCCACGTGCGGCCCCTCGTGGACACGCCGCCGCTCTATACCGATCCGGCCAATGAATGGGTGCAGCAGGTGTTCGAGGCGTGCACGCCGTTCCTCGATGCGCGCCCGACGCCGAAGACCATCACCTTCTCCACCGATGGCGCGGACCTGAAGCGCGGGTTCGGCGGGCCCCCCGCGGTGGTGCTGGGACCCGGGGAGCCCAAGCTCGCGCACCAGACCGACGAATGGTGCTCGATCCACCGCATCGAGCAGTCGAAGGAGCTCTTCGCCACGCTGATGCGGCGCTGGTGCGAGGCCTAGGAGCGGCGCGCTATACCGCGATGGCGACCTTGGCCATCATCACCACCAGGAAGGCGGCGAAGATCCGCCGCAGGGTCGCGCCTTTCAGGCGATGGGCGAGGCGCGCTCCCAGGGGTGCCAGGAGCATGCTGCTGGCGGAGATGCCCACGAGCGCCGGAAGGTAGACGAATCCCACGCTCCAGGCGGGCAGCTCGGCAACGTGCCATCCCGTTGCGACATAGCCCGCGGTGCCGGCGATCGCGAGGGGAAATCCCAGTGCCGCGACGGTGCCGATGGCGCGGTGGGTCGTCATGTTGCACCACGTGAGGAAGGGCACGCCGAGCGCGGCCGCCCCGCCGCCGAAGAAGCTCGACACCAGGCCGATCAGGGCGCCCACGCCCGCCAGCGGCCACGGGCCCGGCAGCTCGCGCGAGGGACGCGAGCGCACGTTGAAGACCATCTGCGCGGTCACGAGCAGCGCGAAGCCGAGGAAGAAGTACTTGAGATAGGCGCTTTCCACGAAGCGCGCGATGGTCGCCCCTCCCAGCGCGCCGAACAGGATGCCCGGCGCCATGCGCTTCACCACCGGCCAGTCCACCGCGCCGTGGCGATGGTGGGCGCGGAAGCTCGACCAGGAGCCCACGACGATCGCCGCAAGCGAGGTCCCGATCGCCAGGTGCATCACGAAGGCGGCGGGGAAGCCGTGGGCGGCGAAGATGAGCGC
>JAAOZZ010000410.1 GCA_012274175.1 Betaproteobacteria bacterium | reverse complement strand
TGGCGTCGCCGGGCTTCAGCACGTCGAGCATCTTCGGATCGCGCACGCGGAAGACCATCGTCATCGCGGGCATGTCGAGGTTGGCGAGGGGCCCGTGCTTGATGGTGACCTTGCCGGCATCCTTGTCCACCTTGCGCACGACGCCTTGCGACAGTGCGTCCTGCGACACGGCGGCGGGATGGTGGTCGTCGTTGGCGAGCGCGCCGCCGCCAAAGGCGGCGATGGCGAGTACGGCGAAGAGCGTTGCGATGGGCTTCATGGATTTCTCTCGATGGAATCAGCGGCCGACGATCACCTTGCCCACCATGCCGGCCTCGAAATGGCCAGGCTGCAGGCAAGCGAAATAGAAGTCTCCGGGCTTCGTGAACTTCCACACGATGTCTTCCTTGCCACCCGGCTTCACGTGGGCCATGTTCGGCTCGTCGTGCACCATGTTCGGAAACTTTTTCATGAGCGCGGCGTGCTCCTTCAGCTCGTCCATCGTTCCGAGGACCATTTCGTGGAGGACGGCTCCGTGGTTCGCCGCGACGAGGCGCACCGTCTCGCCCGTCTTCACGTGGATCTCCGCGGGCTCGTAGCGCATGCGGTCGCTCATGGAGACCACGATGGTGCGCGAGATGCGGGCGGGATCGCCGGCCTGGCCGAAGGGCGTGTCCTCCACCGCTTCGGGGGCGCCGCGGTGCTTCATCCCGGGTTCCGTCATGCCGTGCGCGAGCGCCGGAGTGGCTGCTGCGGCCAGGAGCGCGGCGATGGCCGCGATCGCGATGGATTTCATGGGTTTTCCTCTCTTCGTCTGGAATTCAATGGTGCCCACCGTGGCCTTCGGGCTTGCGCACCGTCATCTCGATCGCCTTCGAGCCGGTGTCGGGATCCGGCCTCGGCGCCGCGCGCGGCGCCTCCGCGAGGTCCGCGGTCCATTCGCGGGCGACGGTCCCGGGCGGGGCCTTGTACCAGCCCGGGTCGCGGTAGTCGCCCGGCTTCACGTCGTCGCGCACTTTCATCACGGTGAACATCCCGCCCATTTCCAGGGGACCGTGGGGACCGTGGCCGGTCATCATGGGCAGCGTATTGTCGGGCAGCGGCATCTCCATCTCGGACATGTCGGCCATACCGCGCTCACCCATCACCATGTAGTCGGGAATGAGCGACGTGATCTGCTTGGCCACGCCGCGGTGGTCCACGCCGATCATGGTCGGCACGTCGTGCCCCATCGCGTTCATGGTGTGGTGCGACTTGTGGCAGTGGAACGCCCAGTCGCCCGGCTCGGACGCCTCGAGCTCGATCGCGCGCATTTGTCCCACCGCGACGTCGACCGTGACCTCGGGCCATCGCGATGCGGGCGGGATCCAGCCCCCATCGGTCCCCGCCACGAGGAATTCATGCCCGTGAAGGTGGATCGGATGGTTGGTCATCGTGAGGTTGCCGATGCGGATGCGCACGCGATCGCCGCGGCGCACGACGAGGGGGTCGATACCCGGGAAGACCCGGCTGTTGAACGTGAAGAGGTTGAAGTCGAGCATCGTGGTGACCTTGGGCGTGAAGCTGCCGGGGTCGATGTCGTAGGAGCCCAGGAGGAGCGCGAAGTCGCGGTCCACGCGCATCGAACCGGGATCGCGCGGATGGGTGATCCACAGCCCCATCATCCCCATCGCCATCTGCACCATTTCGTCGGCGTGTGGGTGGTACATGAAGGTGCCCGCGCGGCGCGCCACGAACTCGTAGACGAAGGTCTTGCCGGGCGCGATCTGCGGCTGCGTGAGGCCGCCCACGCCGTCCATCCCGTTGGGCAAGCGCTGGCCGTGCCAATGGACCGTCGTGTGCTCCGGCAGGCGGTTGGTCACGAAGATGCGCACGCGCTCGCCCTCGACCACCTCGATCGTCGGTCCCGGGCTCTGGCCGTTGTAGCCCCAGAGGTGCGCCTTCATTCCGGGCGCCAGCTCGCGCACCACCGGCTCCGCGACCAGGTGGAACTCCTTTGCGCCGCCGTTCATGCGCCACGGCAGCGTCCAGCCGTTGAGCGTGACGACAGGGTTGTAGGGACGGCCGCTCGCCGGATGCAGGGGCGGCTGGGTTGCGGGCTTGTCCATGCTTGCCGCCTCGGGGAGCGCGGCAAGCGTCGCCCGGCCCACGGCCGTGCCCGCCACCGCGAAGCCTGCGCCACGAATGAAGTCGCGTCTCGATGCCATGGAATTCTCCGATGGGGTCAGTGGGCAGCCGATGCCTCGGCGGGCCGGGACGCCGGCTCCATGGGCGCGGGCTTTCCGATCATCGCCATGTCGAGGTCGGCCTGCGCGAGCCAGAAGTCGCGCAGCGCCTCGACCGAGCCGTTCACGGCGGCGATTTGCGCCCGTGCGTCGGCCAGCAGGTCGAAGACGCCGATCAGCATGCCGTTGTAGCGCAACTGGTTCTCGTCGGAGATGCGCTTGCGCAGCGGCACGATCTCGTCGCGGTAATGGCGCGCGATGTCGTAGGCGATGCGGTAGGCCTGGTAGGCCTCGCGGACTTCGGATCGGGCGTTCACCGCCAGCTCGGTGGCGCGATCGACGACCTGCATGTAGGCCGCTTCGGACCTGGCCAGGCGGGCCGAGCCGAAATCGAAGAGCGGCAGCTCGAAGCTCACTTCGTAGCCGTTCTTGTAAGGATCCGAGCGCGTTCCCTCGAGGACCCGCGCCGGGCCCAGCTCGAGGACGTTGATGAACCGCGTGGCCTTCGTGAGCCCCAGGTTCTTCGCTCGAGCCTCGGCCTCGAGGCGGATGGCCTGCAGGTCGAGGCGGCGTTCCATGGCAAGCGATTCGACGTTCGGGAGCTCCCGTGCCGCGGCCGGGAGGTCCGGCAGCCGCTCGGGCAACTCGATTTGCGCCTGCTTGCCCCACAACCCGAGCAGCCGCGTGAGGCCCTCCCGTGCAATCGTCGCGGCTCGCTCCGAGCGCGCAAGCTCGAGCGTGGCATCGGCGTAAAACGCCTGCTCGCGCGCCTGGCTCAGCTTGCTCCAGTTGCCGACCTGCATCATGCGCCGCGCGAGCTCCGCGGCTGCCTCCGCGGCCGCCTTCACCTGCCGCTGGTAGCGCACGGACTGCTCCGCGGCCACCGCCTCGATATACGCCTTGCGCGCGCGCATCGAGAGCTGCAGCACTTCGAGCGCGGCCTCGCGGCGGGCCTGCTCGAAGCGGCGCTGCTCGACCCGGGTGGCGAGCGGCACGGCGAGCAACGAAAGGACGTTGAAGGTAAGGGTCTGCTCGATCTTGATTTCGTCGCCGCGGCGCGCGCGCAGCATGGAGAATCCCGGATTGGGCAGGCGGCTCGCCTGCACGAGGTCGGCTTCCGCGAGCCCCAGCTCCTGGAACGAGGCCTGCAGCCCCGCATTGTTGAGAAGGGCGATCTGCACGGCCTCTTCCGCCCCGAGGGGCCGGGACAACAGCTGCGCGACGCGGGCGTCCACCGCAGCCTGGTCGTCCGCGGTGCGCACCCAGCGCACGTCCTTGCCCGCGATGCGCTTCGCGGAGTCCTGCACCGGGCCGAAGCCGCCGTCCCGGGAAAAAGTGGCGCAGCCGGCGGCCACCAGAGTCGCCGCGATCGCCAGTGCTCGAGTGGCGAGAGCTTTCGGGAAGGGAAGATCCATCGACGTCAATTGCCGCGAGCCCCGGACTGCGGGCTTGGCGCCGGCGACGGCTTCGCTCCGCTTCCACCTGCGGGAGGCTGGGGGATATCCGGCACGCGGCCGCTCGCGAAGGCGCGCCACCCGCCGAGCCGGAACACCAGCTCGTTGGAGCCGCGCCAGGATGCGGCCTTCTCGTCCGCGAATTTGCGGTATCCGTCGAAAGCCGACTCGTAGCTCGCCGATGGCACCGATGCGGACGGGTCGCCTGCGGCCGGACCCGGTGCCACGGCACGCTGTGGGCGCAGCTGCGCCGATGCGGCCGTGCAGAGCAGCGCGAGCCATAGCAGCGGGAAACGGCCGGAAATGCTTCGCATCAGGTGCAAGGTGGGTGGGCGATGGGGTTGCCGTAACGGTAAGGGACAAAGGCCTTCGTTGCCCTTACGGGAGAATTACAATCTCGTAATGTTCGCGTCGGATACCGCAGCCGCAGGTACGCTGGTGCACTTGTCGAAGGTCAAGGGTCGAGGCCATGAGATTGCTGCTCGCGGAAGACGAAGCCCACGCGGGTGAGTACCTGGTCAAGGGGCTGGGGGAAAACGGCTTCGTGGTGGACTGGGTGCGCAACGGCATCGACGCGGTCCACGACGCGCGCACGGCCGACTACGACCTCATCGTGCTCGACGTG
>JAAOZZ010000409.1 GCA_012274175.1 Betaproteobacteria bacterium | reverse complement strand
TAGGGATAGCGGGCCGGGTTGCCGGGCACGCAGTCGGCGAAGTCCCCCAGGACGAGGGCACGCTGGCGGCCCAGGACGCCGCAGTGATGCAGCTGGTAGAAGAGCCGCTCCACGGCGTAGGGCTCCTCGGCGATTTCCTCCACGTAGAGGATCCCCCCGTCGATCGAGGGGAAGTACGGCGTGCCCGCGAGGTGCGCGAGCAACGAGAGGTTGCCGCCCCAGAGCGTGCCGTCGATGCGCCGGGGATCGTAGCCGTGGTCGCAGGCGATGTCGTCGATGCGGTGGGACGCTCGCGTGAGGGCCATCCAGAAATGCTGCTCGGCGAAGGTGTCGGGCTGCGCCTTGCCGAAATCCATCGTGAGCATCGGCCCGTGGAAGGTGAGCAGGTTCGCGCACGCGTAGGCGGCCATGTTGAACGCGGTGAAGTCGCTGAACCCCACGAAGATCTTGCCGCTCGCGGCCACGCGGTTCCAGTCGATGCGCGAAAGGATCCGCGTCATCCCGTAGCCGCCGCGCGCCGCGATGACCATGTCGATCGAGGGATCGTCGAGGAGTGCTTCGAGCCCGCCCAGCCGCTCCTCGTCGCTGCCCGCGAAGTAGCGCCACGTGTGCAGGGTCTCGGCGGGCACCACCACGCGGTGCGCCAGGTCCTCGAGGTAGGCCACGCCGAGCGCGAGGGATGCCTCGTCGACGCGGCCCGACGGCGCCCAGATGCCGATCGACGCGCGCTCCGGCAACGCGCGCGGAAGCCGCAGCCCGTGAGCGCGATGGCCGGCCGGGCGGGGGAGCGCGGAGGAATCAGCCGCCACGGCGGTGCAGCTCCTCGAAGGCGATGAGGTTGCCGTCGGGATCGCGCACCACGAACCAGCGGGTGCCCCAGGGGGTGGGCGCGGGCGCCGTGACCACGTGGGACCCCTTCGGCATCTCCTTGAAGCGGGCATCGATGTCGTGGATGTCCAGGTGCAGCGTGGGCCGTGCGGCGGCCGTCCCGCTCGCTTCCCCGGGCGCGAGCTTGCGTTCCCCGAGCGCCACCTTGATCCCGCCCCCGGAGAGCATCGCGCCCCGGCCTTCGCCGTTTCCGCCCCACTGCCGGGTCACGTTCCATCCGAGGACATCGCGATAGAAGGCGAGGGAGGCGTCGTAGTCCGCCGGGGCGATGAAGAGGTGGTGGAAGCGATCGATCATGGTGGTCTTCCGTCAAGCGCCGCGCGGGTCCTGCGCATCCACGACGGCGAGCGCGGTCATGTTGATGATGCGCCTCACCGTGGCGGTCGGGGTGAGGATGTGCACGGGTTTCGCGGCTCCGAGGAGGATCGGTCCCACCGTGATTCCCGAGCCTCCGATCGTCTTCAGGAGGTTGAACGAGATGTTCGCCGCGTCGAGGGTGGGCATGATGAGCAGGTTCGCCTCGCCCTTGAGGCGCGAGTTGGGGAACGCGGCCATGCGCACATCCTCCGAGAGCGCCGCATCTCCGTGCATCTCGCCCTCCACGTCGAGCCCGGGCAAGCGCGCGCGGATCAACTCGAGGGCGGCGCGCATCTTGGCCGCGGAGGGCGCCTCGCTCGTGCCGAAGCTCGAATGGGAGACCAGGGCCACCTTGGGCGTGAGGCCGAAGCGGCGGATCTCCTCGGCCGCGAGCACCGTCATCTCCATCAGCTGCTCGGGGGTCGGATCGAGGTTCACGTAGGTGTCGCAGATGAAGACCGTCCTGCGGGGCAGCATCAGCAGGTTCATCGCGTAATAGTCCTTCACCCCCGGACGCTTGCCGATCACCTGGTCCACGTAGTGCAGATGCAGCCCGTGGGTCCCGAAGGTGCCGCAGACCATCCCGTCGGCATCGCCGCGATGGATCATCATCGCGCCGATGAGGGTGTGGCGCCGCCGCATCTCGATCTGCGCGTAGGCCGCGGACACGCCCCGGCGCTCCGTGAGGCGATGGTAATCGGTCCAGTAGTCGCGGTAGCGCGGATCGCCCTCGGGATTCACGACGGCGAAGTGCAGGCCCGGCTTCAACCGCAGGCCGAAGCGCTCGATGCGCCGCTCGAGCACCGCGGGGCGACCCACCAGGATGGGCTTCGCGAGGCCCTCGTCCACCACGACCTGCACCGCGCGCAGGATGCGCTCGTCCTCGCCCTCGGCGAACACGATTCTGCGCGGCGCCTGCTTCGCGGCCGCGAAGATGGGCTTCATGATGAGCCCGGAGTGGTAGACGAACTCGTTCAGCTTCTGGACGTAGGCCGGGAAATCCTTGATCGGGTCGGTGGCGACTCCGCTTTCCATCGCCGCCCGCGCCACCGCGGGCGCGATCTTCACGATCAGGCGCGGATCGAACGGCTTGGGGATCAGGTACTCGGGGCCGAAGCTCACCTGGCCTTGCCCGTAGGCGAGGGCCACGAGGTCGGATTGCTCGGCGTGCGCGAGGTCGGCGATGGCGTGCACCGCCGCGAGCTTCATGGGCTCGTTGATGGTGGTCGCACCCACGTCCAGCGCGCCGCGGAAGATGAACGGGAAGCACAGGACGTTGTTCACCTGGTTCGGGTAGTCGGAACGCCCCGTCGCGATCACCGCGTCGTCGCGCACCGCCTTCACCTGCTCCGGGAGGATTTCCGGCTCGGGGTTGGCGAGGGCGAGGATGAGGGGCTTGGGCGCCATCTTCGCGACCATCTCGGGCTTGAGCACGCCGCCCGCGGAAAGGCCGAGGAACACGTCCGCGTCGGCGATCACGTCGGCCAGCTTGCGGGACTTCGTGTGGCGGGCGTAGCGCGCCTTGTTCTCGTCCATCTCCTCCTTGCGGCCCGTGTAGACCACGCCGGCGATGTCCGTGACCCAGATGTTCTCCATGGGCAGGCCCAGGGCCACCAGCATGTCCAGGCAGGCGAGCGCCGCGGCCCCGGCCCCGGAGGCGACCAACTTCACCTTCGAAATCTCCTTGCCCACGACCCGCAGGCCGTTCACGATCGCCGCGCCGACGATGATCGAGGTGCCGTGCTGGTCGTCGTGGAAGACGGGGATCTTCATGCG
>JAAOZZ010000059.1 GCA_012274175.1 Betaproteobacteria bacterium | reverse complement strand
TCCGGGACCACCTTCCGGCGTACGCAACGGGCGGCTCCGCGGGACTCGACATCCGCGCGTGCATCGATGCGCCGCTCACGCTGCGCCCGGGCGAATCGGCCCTGGTGCCTTCGGGGATCTCGATCCACCTGGGCGACCCGGGGCTCGCCGCGATCCTCATTCCGCGCTCGGGGCTGGGACACAAGCACGGCATCGTGCTGGGCAACCTGGTGGGCCTCATCGACTCCGACTACCAGGGCCAGGTCTTCGTCTCGTGCTGGAACCGCGGCGGCGAGCCGTTCGTGGTGAACCCGCTCGAGCGCATCGCGCAGCTCGTGGTCGTGCCGGTCGTGCAGGTCGCGCTGCACGTGGTCGATTCGTTCGAGGAGAGCGCGCGCGGCGCCGGCGGCTTCGGCTCGACGGGAAAGCGCTGAATGCGCGGCCTCGTCCTCTTCGCCCACGGCTCCAACGATCCCGAATGGGCGCGCCCGTTCGAGCAGATCCGCGAGCGCGTGCGCGCGAGCCGGCCGGAATATCCGATAGCGCTCGCCTACCTCGACCGCATGGAGCCCACCCTCGAGCAGGCGATCGAGTCCCTCGCGGCCCAGGGAGCGCTCGCGATCACCGTGTTTCCGCTCTTCATGTCCCCGGGCGGTCACCTGAAGCAGGACCTGCCGCGCATGCTCGACGCCATCCGCGGAACTCGCCCCCACACTCCGATCGCCCTCGAGACATCCATCGGCGAAGTGCCGGAGCTCCTCGGGGCCATCGCCGAATGGATCCTCGGGCGCTCCGCCTAGGGCGCTAGCGCTTGCAGATGGAGTAGCCGTCGTTCCACCCCATGGCGTACTGGCGGTCGTCGGCCATGCGATGGGCGTCCTTGCGGGCGTACTCGGAACGCTTCGCCGATTCGCATCCGTCGATATAGCCGTCGCGCACCGCGGGAGGATACCCGGTGAGGTTGTAGGCGGGCCGCGGTGCGCTCGCGCGCCGCTGGGTGGCCTGCGCCACGGTTTCCGGGCGGTCCGGCGGAGCCCCGGATATCGGCGGCAATGCGCAACCGCCCGCGATTGTCGCCAGCGCGAGGGCCATCGTTCGTCTCATCGTTTTCCCCATGGGTTACGCTACGGACTTTCCGGAATCGAGCAGGAGGAACCTATCGTGGGAGCATGTTCCGCCCCGTCCTTGGACCGCCGTCCCGGCGCGCGGTTTCTCGCCGCCCTCGCGCTCTGGGCCGCCGCATCCACCGCCTGCGCCGAGGCGCCCATGGCGATCGCGCACCTCAAGGTGGGCCCGCACCCGCTCAAGGTCGAGGTGGCGGCCACCGAATCGCAGCGCAGCCGCGGCCTCATGTTCCGCAAGCAGCTGGGCCGCGACGACGGCATGCTTTTTATCTTCGACGACCCGGGCTACTACGCGATGTGGATGAAGAACACGCTGATCCCGCTCTCGGTCGCGTTCCTCGACGGCGACGGAGTGATCCTCAACGTCCTCGACATGCAGCCCCAGACCCTCGACGCCCACGCCGCGGCGGGTCCCGCGCGCTACGCGATCGAGACCAACCTGGGATGGTTCGCCGCGCACAAGGTGAAGGCCGGCGAGAAGGTGACGGGCCTCCCGGCCAGGCGCTGAAATCCTGTCGGGAGGAAAAAGGGGCGCCGCGAGGCGCCCCTTCGTTTTCGCCCGCGCGGCCTTCAGGCGCCGAACATCGCGGTCCGGAAGACGCCGCCGGAGGCGACCATGAAGAAGATCATGGGCATCGACAGCATCGTGTTCGCGCGCGAGGCGAGGAACGCCACGCGGCGCGCCTTGTTCTTCTCCTCGTCGGTCGCCGGGACGATGCCGAGGATCTTCTTCTGGTTGGGCCAGATGAGCACCCACACGTTGAAGAACATGATCGTGCCCAGCCACGCCCCGATGCCGATGGGGATGAACGCGCGCTCGCGGAACAGGAACGCGTCCACGAAGCGGTCGCCGAGGATGAACGCCCCCATCACCCACGTGGCCACCGCGGCCCAGCGGAAGAAGAAGAGCGCGCGCGGGGCGACGTGCTTGGTGATGCCCGCGCCGGTGGGCGGGGTGTCGGCGGCGGCCTTCTTCAGCGCATCCACCTGCACGAAGTTGAAGTAGTAGAGCAGGCCGATCCACATCACGCCCGAAAGGATGTGCAGCCAGCGGCCGAGGCCGTAATGGATGAAGTCCCAGGTCATTTTTTCATCCTCCCATCATCGAGCGCGCGAGATAGTAGAGAACCACCGTCAGGACGAGCCCGGTGATGACGGTGCCCCATAGAGAATCCAGCGGGTTTTTCATGGTTGAGTACTCCCGGAAGAGCAAGGGACAGCCTTGCCCGGCGATTCTAGCACCAAGGTCGGGCGGGCCCTTGAAAAACCCCAACGATTGAAGGGGTTATCATTCCTGCGTGAACGACACCCATCCCTACTCGCGCCTCACCCCCGATGTCGTCCTGAATTCCCTCGAATCCCTGGGCCTGCGCTGCGACGGGCGCCTGCTGGCGCTCAACAGCTACGAGAACCGCGTCTACCAGGTGGGCCTCGAGGAGGCGCAACCGGGCTCGCCGCCGGGCGCCGTGGTCGCGAAGTTCTACCGTCCCGCGCGCTGGACCGATGAGCAGATCCTCGAGGAACACGCATTCGCCGCGGAGCTCGCCGCGCAGGAGATCCCCGTGGTCGCGCCCCTCGAGCTCGAAGGACGCACCCTGCACCATCGGGAAGGCTTCCCCCTTGCCGTCTTTCCGCGGCGCGGAGGGCGCGCTCCGGAGCTCGAGGACGAGCGCGTGCTCGAGTGGCTGGGACGCTTCATCGGCCGCATCCACGCCGTGGGGCGCGTGCGTCCCTACGTGCATCGGCCGCGGCTGGACATCGAGAGCTTCGGCGTCGAGCCGCGCGCGTTCCTGCTGGCGAGCGGCCTCGTTCCCGCCGAGCTGCTTCCCGCGTGGACCCAGGCCGTCGACCTCGCCCTCGAAGGCGTGCGCCACGCGTTCGCCCGCGCGGGCGACGTCGCGATCCTGCGCGTGCACGGCGACTGCCACGCAAGTAACGTCCTGTGGACGCCCGACACCGGCAACGCGCCCGGCGGTCCCCACTTCGTGGACCTGGACGACAGCCGCATGGCGAGCGCGGTCCAGGACCTGTGGATGCTGGTGTCGGGGGACCGGCATTCCATGGGGCGCCAGCTGGGGGCGCTGCTGAAGGGCTATGAGGACTTCGCCGAGTTCGACGACCGGGAGCTGCACCTCGTGGAGGCGTTGCGCACCCTGCGCCTGATCCACTACTG
>JAAOZZ010000408.1 GCA_012274175.1 Betaproteobacteria bacterium | reverse complement strand
TGGTCAAGCCGGAATGGCGCCCCATGCTCATGGAGCCGGGAGCGGCGCTTTGCGCGGCCGGTTTGCTACCATTCCGCGCACACCGGGCGTCCCGTCCCGGAACCGGGAGGCGACGCTGGCGAGCCGCAAGGAGTTGTCCGATTTCCTGGCGTCGGTGGAGCGAAGAGCGTTCAAGCAGAGCGTGTACTCCGTCCAGGACGAGGAATCGGCCCTCGACATCGTGCAGGACGCGATGATGCGGCTCGCGGAAAAGTATGCCGACCGTCCGGGCGCCGAATTGCCGCTCCTGTTCCAGCGCATCCTCCAGAATGCGATTCGGGACCATTTCCGGCGCAGCAAGGTGCGCTCGACGTGGACGACGCTCCTGTCCTCCCTGGGCTACGGACGCGAAGACGACGACGCGGACCCCCTTGAAACCATGGACGTGGACCAGCACCAGAACGTGCCGGCGTCCCCCGCCGATCGCCTCGAGCAATCCCAGGTGATGGCGGCGATCGAGCAAGCGGTGCAGGCTCTGCCCAACCGTCAACGGGAGGCATTCATGCTGCGTTACTGGGAGGAACTCGATGTGAGCGAAACCGCCAGGGCGATGGGATGCTCGGAGGGCAGCGTAAAGACGCATTGCTCCCGGGCTACCCATGCCTTGGCGAAAGTCCTGAGATCAAAAGGGATAACGCTATGAATGAAAACGAATTTGCGCAAAAGCTGAAGCCATGGCTCGACCGGTCGGCGGCCCAGGTCGGGGAACTGCAGGCCACCCGCCTCAAGGCCGCCCGCCTGCGGGCGCTCGATGCCTACGGCGAGCCCGTGCGCGTCTTCGGGCTGGTGACCGTCAGCGCCGGAACGGCCCAGACGATCCAGTACTCGATCCTCCAGCGCTCGCTGCTATGGCTGCCCCTGGCGGCGCTGCTGGCCGTCCTCGCCTTCCAGTCGGTGCGCGAGTCCGATCCAGGGGAGCTCGACGCGCAGCTGCTCACCCAGGAGCTTCCCCTCGACGCCTACCTCGACCAGGACCTGCGCTCGTGGCTCGCCAAGCCGCGAGGCTGATCCTGGCGGTCCTGGTCCTCGCGCTCGCTCCGCTCGCCGGCGCGGAGAACCTGAAGACGCCCACGACGCCCTGGAGATCCCTCTCGCCGGAACAGCAGCGCATCCTGGGACCGGTGGCTCCCGAGTGGGACCGCATGCCCGGCTACCAGCAGCAGCGCCTCCTCGGTGCCGCGCGCAAGTATCCGTCCATGCGTCCGATCCAGAAGCAGCGCTTCGAGCAGCGCGTGCGCGACTGGGCGTCCATGACCCCCGAGCAGCGCCGCGCCGCGCGCGAGACCTTCCAGGGACTGCGCAAGCTCCCACCGGAAAGGCAGCACGAGCTGCGCGAGCGCTGGCTCCGGCGCCACTCACCGTCGCCCGGCGAGCGCCAGAAGCCGCGGTGAGCGCAGCCTCCTCCGCGCCCGCGGCGGGCATCCCGCGGCGGCTCGCGAGCGCGCTCTACGACCTGCTGCTCACCGCGGCGCTCGCGCTGGTGGCCACCCTCCCCTTCATCGCGCTGTTCGGCGATTCCACCCTGGGGTGGCGCCGCCACCTGCTGCAGGCGTGGGTGCTCGCCGTGGTGGGCGCGTATTACGTCTGGTTCTGGACCCGCGGCGGACAAACGCTTGCGATGAAGACCTGGCACGTCCGGCTCGTGCGCGCCGGCGACGGCTCCGCGGTCGACACCGCGCGCGCCGTGCACCGCTTCCTGCTCGCCGTGGTCGGTACGCTCGCGCTGGGCCTGGGCTTCGCCTACGCGCTCCTCGACCGCGATCGCCGGTTTCTCCACGACCGGCTCGCGGGCACCGCGCTGGTCGATGCGGCGCGGCCCTAGCGGCGTTCGGCGCGGCGCAGGCCCTCTGCGGCCACCAGCGCCACGATGACGAGGGGCAGCCCCGCCGCGACGAGGGCGGGCCAGTCGTTCAACAGCCCCAGGTGGGACATGAGGCGGCCGCCGAAATGGAACAGCAGCCCGAAGAGGATTCCCGCCACGATCTTCGCGCCGACCCCGCCGGAGCGCGCCGATTGCAGCGCGAACGGGATAGCCATCACCATGAGGGCGATGGCCACCAGCGGATAGAGCAGCTTGTTCCAGAACGCGATCTCGTAGCGCGTGGCTTTCTGGTGGTTCTCGCGCAGGTGCTCGATGTACGCGCGCAGGTTGGCCGCCGACATCTGCTCCGGCACGATCTTCAGCACCGAGAGGATCTCCGGCGTGAGCACCGAATTCCACGTCGTCTCGGGCAAGTGCTCGAGCACCGCCCGGTCCCCCTCGAAGCGCGTGAGCTCTACGTTGCTCAGCTTCCAGCGGTTCGGCCCCTCGTAGGTCCCGCGGTCCGCGCGGCTGATGGCGACCAGCCGGAACGCCGGATCGAACTCGTAGATCTTGAGGTTGAGCAGGGCCGTGTCGGGCGTCACGTCCTGGATGTTCACGAAACTGCGGTCGTCCTTCACCCAGAACCCCGAGCGAAACTCCCGCGCCACGATCGACCTCGTGGCTTTCAGCCGCAGGTCCTTGGCCGCCTCCTCGGTATAGGGCGCGACCAGCTCGCCCACCGCCAGGGTCGTCAACGCGATGGCGAGGCCCGCGCCCGCCACGTGCAGCGCGAGCTGGCCCAGCGAAAGTCCCGATGCGCGCATCACGGTGATCTCGGAGTGCTCCGACATGCGCGCCAGGGCGAAGAGCGTGCCGATGAGCCCCGCGGCCGGCAGCAGGACGTAGGCGTGGGATGCCAGCGACAGGGCCACGTAGCCCAGCATCGTCGTGAGGCGGTAGTTCCCCTTGCCGAGATCTCCCAGCTCGCGGATGAGGTCGAAGAATCCGAACAACGCGAGCAGCGCCAGCAGCACCAATGCGCTCGTGAGCAGGATTTCCCGGAAAAGGTAGCGGAACAGCATCAGTACGGCATCGCCTCGGGCGCCGGGAGCGGGACCGCGACGGCGCGCCGCCCCGGCCCTGTGCTTCGGTGTTCGTGTCGTCCGATTGTAAAAGAAAAACCCCGCCGGGACGCCCGGCGGGGCTCGGGAAAAGCCGGATTCAGCCGGAGATCTGAGTGTCCTTCGTCTCCCGGATGAAGATCATGCCGACCACGAACGTCATCACCGCGACCACGATCGGGTACCAGAGGCCGTAGTAGATGTCCCCGGTGGCGGCCACCATGGCGAAGGCCGTCGTCGGCAGGAAGCCGCCGAACCAGCCGTTGCCGATGTGGTACGGCAGCGACATCGACGTGTAGCGGATGCGCGTGGGGAAGAGCTCCACCAGCATGGCCGCGATCGGTCCGTAGACCATGGTCACGTAGATCACCAGGATCGTGAGCACCAGCACGACCATGACCTTGTCGGTCTGGGCCGGATCCGCCTTCGCGGGGTATCCGTGCTTGGTGATCGCCTCTCCCATCTGCTTGCCGAACGCCCCGGACTTGGCGGCAAGATCCGCGGCCGGCAGGCCGCGCCCTTCGAAGCTCTCGATCAGCGAATCGCCCACCTTCACCTTGGCGACGGTGCCGGCCGGTGCCGCTTCGTTCTTGTAGTTGACCGAACGGCTGGCGAGGAAGCTCTTGGCGATGTCGCACGAGGTTACGAACTTGGCCGTTCCCACAGGGTTGAACTGGAAGGAACATTCGGCGGGGTCCGCGACCACCGTCACCGGCGCCGAGCTCAGCGCCTTCTCGAGCGCCGGGTTGGCGTAGTGGGTGAGCGCCTTGAAGAGCGGGAAGTACGTGAGCGCGGCGATGAGGCAGCCGGCCATGATGATGGGCTTGCGCCCGATGCGGTCCGACAGCGCCCCGAACACGATGAAGAACGGCGTGCCTATGGCGAGCGAGACCGCGATCAGGATGGCGGCCGTCGTCCCGTCGACCTTGAGCGTCTGGGTGAGGAAGAAGAGCGCGTAGAACTGCCCCGTGTACCAGACCACCGCCTGTCCCGCCGTGAGGCCCAGCAGGGCCACGATCACGATCTTCAGGTTGCCCCACCGCGCGAACGACTCCGTGAGCGGCGCCTTCGAGGTCTTGCCTTCCGCCTTCATCTTCTGGAAGAGCGGCGACTCGGCGAGCGAGAGCCGGATCCACACCGAGACGGCGAGCAGGATCACCGAGAGGAGGAACGGAATCCGCCAGCCCCAGCTCGCGAACGCTTCTTCCCCGATCGAGGTACGCACGCCCAGGATCACCAGCAGCGACAGGAACAGGCCGAGGGTCGCGGTGGTCTGGATCCACGAGGTGTGCAAACCGCGCTTGCCGTGCGGCGCGTGCTCCGCCACGTACGTGGCCGCACCGCCGTATTCGCCTCCCAGGGCCAGGCCCTGCAGCAGCCGCAGCCCGATGAGGATCACCGGCGCGGCGACTCCGATCGACGCATACGAGGGCAGCAGCCCGACCACGAAGGTCGAGGTACCCATGATCAGGATCGTGATGAGGAAGGTGTACTTGCGCCCGACCATGTCGCCCACGCGCCCGAAGATGATAGCGCCGAACGGCCGCACGGCGAAGCCCGCCGCGAAGGCCATGAGGGCGAAGATGAACGCGGCGGTCGGGTTGACGCCGGAGAAGAACTGCTTGCTGATGATCGCCGCGAGGGAGCCGTACAGGTAGAAGTCGTACCACTCGAATACGGTTCCCAGGGAGGACGCGAAGATGACCTTGCGCTCCTCGTGGGGGCTCAGTTTGTTCATTGTCGAAGCGCCCGATGCCATGATTCCTCCTCCTGGATCGCATTGGAATAATTGCCGTCTGTCCCGGAGGCGGCGCTTCGAACGGGCGCCCTGGCCCCAAGAGCGTGCCGATGCTAGCCCGGCGCGCCCGGCTGGGCAATTAGGGTAAACCCTGCCCGGCGGCGACCACCGCCTGCACCAGCTCCGCCACCGAGCCCACCCCGAGCTTCTCCATGAGGTGCGAACGATGGGCCTCGACCGTCTTCACGCTGATGTCGAGGGCTTGCGCGATCTCGCGGTTGAGCTTGCCCGCGACCACCAGGTCGAGGACCTCACGCTCGCGCTGCGTGAGCTGGGCCAGGCGCTCGGACACGGCTCGCGCGCGCGCCCGTCCCTCCCGCCTCATGCGGTCGGCCTCGAGGCAGTCGCGCACCACTTTCAGCACGTGCTTGTAGTCGAAGGGCTTCTCGATGAAGTCCGCCGCCCCCTCGCGCACCGCCCGGACGGCCTTCGGGACGTCCGCGCGCCCCGAGAGGAAGACCACCGGGAGCTGCACGCCGCGCTGCTTCAGGAATTGCTGCAGCTCGAGACCGCTC